>QQUD01000427.1 GCA_008501785.1 Chloroflexota bacterium | reverse complement strand
CACTTTGATGAAAATCCTTTATGGTTTGTATCAGCCCAGCGAAGGCTTAATCTTTCTCAATGGCAGAGAAATCAAAATTGACACACCTACGGATTCGATGAATTACGGCATTGGCATGATTCATCATCACTTTATGCTGGTGGATAACATGACCGTCGCTGAAAATGTGGCATTGGGGCTGCCATCCTCGAAAGGGTTGGTGCTCGATTTAGATGTCGTTTCGGCTCGAATTCGTGAGTTAGCAGAGAAGTATGGTCTGCAAGTGGATCCGAATGCCGTTATTTCAAAATTGGCTGTGGGTCAACGACAGCGGGTAGAGATTGTGAAGGCGTTGTATCGTGGCGCGGCGCTGTTGGTGTTGGATGAACCAACGGCCGTTTTAACGCCGCAAGAAGTTGATGATCTGTTTGTCATTTTCAGACAAATGGCAGCAGATGGTCATGCGCTTATTTTTATTTCGCACAAGCTGCATGAAATTTTTGCACTGACGGACCGGGTTACGGTGCTGCGGGATGGCCGTGTGGTTGGTACGCGCCCCACAAGTGACGTCACCAAGGAAGATTTAGCAAATATGATGGTGGGGCGTGAAGTGCTAATGGAACGTGTGCGTCCACCGCGTGAGATTGGTGAGGTACGGCTGAAGATGGAGGGGGTAACGGCCGTTAACGACGACAACGTACCCATCCTCAAAAACGCCAGCTTTGAAGTGCGTTCTGGCGAGATTGTGGGTGTGGCGGGGGTGTCTGGGAATGGACAACGGCCGTTAGCCCGCACCATCGCCGGTCTGCAAACTGTCGCCTCGGGCAAAATCACGCTTGAAGGCAAGGACGTAACACAAACGCCTCCCGCCGAAATGTTTGAGATTGGCCTTTCTTACATTCCAGAAGAACGGATGCACGATGGCATTGTTAAAGATTTTTCGGTCGAAGAAAACTTTATTTTGCAAGACCATGTGCGTGAGCCGTACAGTAAAGGTGTTTTTCTCGATTTCAAGAAGATTGCTGATAACGCGGATAAGCTTATCAGCGATTTTAATGTAAAAACGCCTACGAAAGAAACACCTGCCAAAAATTTGTCTGGCGGCAACATTCAGAAACTAATTTTGGCACGAGAATTAGCACGGCAGCCGCGTTTTATGATTGCCGCACAGCCGACACGCGGTGTCGATATTGGCGCAATCGAATACATCCACAACCAACTGCTGCTACAGCGTGGCGAAGGTCTGGCAACGCTGCTCATCTCAGAAGATTTGGATGAGGTAAAGGCACTATCGGACCGCATTATTGTGCTGTTTGGCGGCGAAATTATGGGCATTGTGGACAATGATGCGGTGACGGTCGAGGAGCTAGGTCTGATGATGGCTGGCGAAAAACGCCTGGCCCCAGCATAACAAATTGTAGGGGCGGGATAGATCGGATTAACCTTGGTTTTGACAAACAACCTTCTCTCCGACCTATCTCGCCCCCGCCTCTAAAAGAAGGGCGAGATAACCGGGAGATAAGGTTATATGTTTTTAGAAGATTCTTTCCCGATTATCCCGCCCCTACGATGATGATTTGGTAATGGTATGAGGGTTTGCAAATAAACATTTGTTAGCCAAGAAACAATCGTTACAATTAACAGCAGAGGCAAACCGCGACCTATTCGCATCCTCAAAGCCTCTTTTTTAAAACAAAATTGATAGTCACGTCAGAAAAAGTGGACTAAAAGGGCTGGCGTCCTGACGAGCGGTGTTGATGGATACCCCACCATCACATTCCTGTCAGCCATACGGGGAAGGCTTTCCAAGTTTATGCTTCGGAGTAGAGGCTTTAGCCGGGTCTTGTATAACCGTTCCGGCTAAAGCCTCCACTCCGGCAAATAAATGGAAAGTCTGCAAGTAATTAATTTTGGAGGACTATCATGGAGTTTAAACTTAACGGCCGTTCCATCCTATACGATGGCAACCTCGACCTCGATTTACTCACCTATCTACGCGAAGAAGCCAACATTTTATCGCCTAAAAACGGCTGTTCGCCGCAAGCGGCTTGCGGTGCGTGTACGGTTGACCTGAATGGCAAAACCGTGTTGTCGTGCGTGACAAAAATGAGCAAAGTGGCAGACGGCACGGTCACAACCATCGAAGGGATGGGCCAATACCGGCAGGATGTGTTTGCCAATGCATTTGTGGAAAAAGGTGGGGTGCAGTGTGGTTTTTGCATTCCTGGCATTGTGGTTCAGGCAAATTCACTCATCAACAGAAATCCCGAGCCAACCTGGGATGACGTGGAAAAGGCGCTCACGCCCAATTTGTGTCGCTGCACTGGCTACAAAAAAGTAATCGACTCAATTTTGTACGCCGCTGATGCGATTTGGCGTGAAGAAGAGATTCCACCGCCAACGAGTGACGGCAAGGTCGGTTCGCGCCATCCCAAATATGATGCGCAAAAACTGGTGCTGGGCCAACACGAATACACGGATGACATTCGCATTGAAGGCATGGTGCATGGGGCGCTGCGTTTTAGCGACCATCCACGCGCCAAAGTGCTGTCCATCGACAGCAGCGAAGCTGAAAAGATGGATGGCGTGATTCGCGTTTTCACAGCAGACGATGTGCCGGGAGAGCGCACGATTGGCCTGATTCGTGAGGATTGGCCGCTGATGATTGCTGTTGGCGAAACGACGCGATATGTTGGTGATGTGCTGGCCTCGGTTGTGGCTGAAAAAGAAACGCAAGCACGCGCCGCAGCAGCAGCCATCAAGATTGAGTACAAAGTGTATGAACCCCTTACCGACATGCACGCCGCGATGCAGCCTGATGCGCCGAAAATTCATGAAGCTGGCAATATTCTGTCGAAATCGATCACCAGTCGAGGGGCAGTGACCGAAGGTGAAGCGCA
>QQUD01000470.1 GCA_008501785.1 Chloroflexota bacterium | reverse complement strand
GTATGAAGAAGTGGAAACGCTCAGTAAGGATAAAGATTCGTTTTTGGCTGTGTTGACACATGATATGCGGACGCCTTTGACGAGCATTAAAGGGTATGCGAGTATTTTGCGGGATCGTGAGTTGGCCCGTGAGCAGCAGGTGAAAATTGCAAAAGTTATCATGCACAGTCAAGATACGCTGCTCGATATTGTGAATAACATTTTGGAGATTGAGAAGCTGCAATCTGGTGTGCCTATTTTGTTGGAATATGCGCAAGTTGATTTGGCGCTGGTGACACAGCGGGTGGTGGATACGATTGCGGCTCCGGCTCGTGAGAAGGGTATTCAGTTGAATTTTGAGCAAGTCCCAACACCGGTGATGGTGACAGCTGATGAAAGCAAAATAGAACGTGTGATTACGAATTTGGCCTCGAATGCAGTGAAGTACACGCAGGAAGAAGGCTGTGTAAAAATTGGTGTACGGCCAAACGGCCGTTTCGCTGTCGTCTCCATTCAAGATACCGGTTATGGCATCCCTGCCGATGAACTCCCACACATTTTTGATCGCTACAGCCGTGTCAAAGGCCACCAACATTTAGCGGTGGGTACAGGTTTGGGGCTGGCTATCGTGAAAAGTCTGGTTGAGGCGCACGGTGGCGAAATTTCTGTTACCAGTGAAGTGGATGTGGGAAGTGTATTTTGTGTGAAATTACCTTTACTGTAAATGGTAAGCGGTACACTGAACACCGATTACCATTTACCATTTACCGATTTTATCAGACGTGCATGTGGGAAAACGGCCGTTTTCTTCTCTGCCTCATTTGACTGTCATCCCTAAACAAGTTCCATTCTAAAACCGTTGCTGTTCCATAAAAAATAGCAACCATGCCAAAAATTGGTACAAATCCAAAGGCGTCATAGCGTACTTGCAGCCAGCCGCTCACTTGCGGCATGATAAACCAGCCAAATTGAAAGACCAGACTGCTTAAACTCATCGCTAGTGCCTGCACATTTCGCGGCACTTTTTCCAACACAAATGTTTGGTACACTGGGTTGCTTAAATTCATCAACGCCAACCGGATTATGAATGCAGCACCAGCAATCACAAACCAGACAGTTGCATCTCCTCGTCCCGATGGCACCAGCCACGCGCCAATGCCCAAAGTAAGCAAAAATGGCACCGACAGCACTTGCGAAATAATCACCGTATCAATTTTGCCAAACTTGTCTGTCAGCAAAGGTCCAATAAATTGGGCAATCGCCATCGCAAACCCACCAATCGCAAATACCATTGAAATAGGTACATCCGGTTTTTGATACACATTGCGGAAGTAGATGTTCATAAAAGGCTGCATCAAGCCTGCGCCCAAACCGATAATGAGCTGTGGGAACAAAAAGCGAGACAGATGCCTGCCGTGCTGCCACAGTTGCACCCAGGGCATTTCGATATCCTCTTTGGGTGTTGGTTTTTGTTTCGGAATGAAGCTGAGTGGGCCAATCGAAAGAATTGTGATGACCATCATGCTGCCTAATGCGAGTTGATATGAAAGTGTGTCTGTTGGGGCGGCATCAAATAGTCCGCCCAACCAGGTGGGCAAAACCCCCCCTAGCAAATTGCCAACGAAGCTTGAGATGGTCATCAACCCAAAATTGAAGCTGAAAACCCACTGCCGTTCACTTTCGCTGGTATTTTTCATCAGAAATGGTGCAACCGCTACCTGGCGCACGCTCATGGCGACACCAGCGACCATACGAAACGAAATGAGCAATAAATGAAATGGAAACAGAACCAGTCCAAGGAAGGAAAGTGTGCTTAATAATCCGGTGACGATCATCACACTTTTTTGAGAGAATCGTTCGGCAAGGTAGGCGGCTGGGAGGGCCATAGCAATGGAAGCAAAGGATGCGGCTGTTTGTAAAGTGCCAATAAATGCTTCATCGTACTCTGACCCTAAGCTGAGTACGTAGAAGTTGAATAAAAAACGAAAAACGCCAAATGAAATGCCAGAAAATGCGCTGTGTAACAGTACAAGCTTTGAGTTGCGTGTAAATTGCTTGGTTTTTTCAAGATAAAGTGAAATGTTTTTATGAGATGGCTCATTCATGTGTTTAATTTAACCTGCTTTAATAGATATATGTCTAATGCGAGTTTAGCAGCAGTTCAACCTTTTGTCACATGACTTTTGTCATCGAAGCCGATTGGTTACTTCCCGGAAGCTAATAGAAAGTATTTTTTGGACACTATGTTTTAGTTTCCGGGACGTTTAAAAATTAACGAACAATCACCGGCAAATAAATTGTTTCAGGCTCGATTTTGAGAATAAAAGTGCTGGAAAAGCCGGTGTAGTGGAGGAAGATGTCACTTTTATTGTTGGTGTCGTTGGCTACCAAGTTGCTGGCATAGGAGTAGAAGGTGGTGTAACGGCCGTTTCCAGAAATCGACGGACTGTGCGAATCTTTATTGGCTGCTGCACCGCCCAAACCTTTTGAAACCCGCGCTGGTGATCCATAAAGCTCCTGTACAATCAATAGCATAGGCGTCTAGTTCACCTTTCCGCAACCATGAAGAAACGGCCCCATGCAAAATCGGCCGTGCCTGTGATTGTCGAAAAAGCGCATCTTGATCGTGATAAACAACTTGCCATTGCCGCACAGAAGCAACCCCAAAAAAGCGCAGCACTTCTTTAAGCTGTTCATATTTTTCAGCTTTTTGGGCAATCCACCCCTATTTGTACATCAGTTTGACGGGAATATTGGCGGTTTCAAGCCAGTCTACCTGGTTCTCTAGCTGTTCTTCTGCTGCAATGCGGGCTTTGGCTTCCTGGTATTGCTGCTCTCGATTGAGCCAAAAAGAAGCGGGTACGCCTAACACCAGTTCTAGCTGTAAAGCGGTTTCGGCC
>QQUD01000896.1 GCA_008501785.1 Chloroflexota bacterium | reverse complement strand
GGTGCAACTTTGTGGTTGGTAATCATCACGATGCTAGCAATTTTAGCGAGCGCACTGCCTGCGCGTGGTGCGGCTAAAATCAGTGTTCGCGAAAGTTTGTCCTATCAATAGTTTGTGAAGAAGCCCACAATTTGCGGGCTTCTTTAATTTACGCCATTTGGATAATAAAGGGGAATGTTGCTGAGGGGGATAAGGCGAAATGCGGTTGCAATTTTCTTAAATGACGTTTCTGAGATCCGATGTCACGGCGGTAGTGAGCGCCGGTGAACTGGATTTTTTCGACGCCTTGGTACGCTTTGCAAATGGCGTTAGAGAGCGTGTGGGAAACGGCCGTTACCGCCAACACCCGTCCTCTCGATGTCACCAACTGCCCATTTTGCTGTGCTGTGCCATGATGAAACACGGTGACATCAGGCAATACATTGGCCGCAAACACACCGCAGATTGGCAGTCCAGTTGGAAATTGCTCTGCTGGATAACCGGGTGAAGACACAACCACAGTTGCTGCGGCCCCATCACGAATCTGAACATCTTCTGTTGTCAGCGTCCCTGTGATGCACGCCTCCATCACATCCACCAAATCACTTTCCAACAAAGTCATCAACACCAGTGCTTCTGGGTTGCCAAAACGGCAGTTGAATTCTAGCGCCTGCACACCTTGCTTTGTTTGCATCAATCCAGCAAACAACACACCCACATAGGGCATCCCTTCTGCCGCCATGCCGTCAATCGTAGGCTGCATAATCGTGTCAAACAGTTCAGCCATAAACGCATCATCAACGTCTGTTGGTGGGCCAAATGCGCCCATGCCGCCGGTGTTCGGGCCAGTATCATTGTCGAAAATGCGCTTATGATCGCGGGCAGCAGGCAGCGGTACAATCGTTTTGCCATCACTTAAACCAAATACCGATAGTTCTGGCCCTTCGATGCGCTCCTCGATGATTACCGTGTTGGCAGATTCGCCGAGCAAGTTGTTGAGCATATATGTTTGTAGTGCAGCAATCGCCTCATCGTGCGTATCGCAAACTGTGACGCCCATGCCCATTTTGCCCAGACCGCTTACTTTTACGACGATCCGCCCCGTTTGCATTGTTTGGACATAAGCAACTGCATCATCGTAATCGTGAAAGGCGGCGTAGGTGGGTGTTGGAATATCATGCCGCTGCATAAACGCCTTGGAAAACGCTTTGGACGATTCGAGTTGGGCAGCGGCTTGTGTAGGGCCAAAGATTGCTAGCCCGTTTGCTTGAAAGGCATCGACCACACCAAGTGCCAACGGGTCATTTGTGCCGACGACGGTTAAATCAATCTGATTGGCACAGGCAAAATCGACTAATCCAGCCACATCTTCGTCGCTGATGGGTACGTTGGTGGCAATGCCTGCTGTGCCAGCATTGCCAGGAGCGACAAATATCTGAGCGACACGGGGGGATTGGGCGATTTTCCAGGCCAATGCGTGTTCCCGTGAGCCATAACCAAGAACCAAAACCTTCAAATTCTTTGCTTGCATGTTTCATCTCCTTTTCTGCAAGAGTTGCTGCGAGATTTGGCCTAGGGTGCTTCGATGTCCGTCGCCAACTTTATAATGAACGCTGCCAAAAGTTGAATCAATATCTTTTGATTGAGTTGATGAGTCAAGCAAAAGACTGATCTGCGGAGCAGGCCAATGTTCGCAGTTTATGGAATTGTGTAACTAAATTGGGTGATGAGAACGGCCGTTCCCATCAAATAAAATGGCTACTCGCGGTTAGTAGCGCATTTTCATGAACAGTTGGAGTCGTGTGATCATCGTTTGCATTAGATGATTATCTCACAAACGGCCGTTTTTGGCATCTGATCGAAAGGACAGCATTAATCATGTATATGTTTTTCTCATATAAGAATTGGGCACCCCAAAAGTTTCAAGATTCGAGTCGATCTTGAGGTTTAGTACCTTTGTACCAGCAGATAGTGTATTGTCCTAAATAGTTCCGCTTTCTTAATTGGCTTATGTTAAACTTCAGAGCAGTGTTGTGTGCCATTCCTTGTTTTTACCAATCAAATATATTTTTTGTGTTGATCACTTTTTAATACTCTTTTGCGAAAGATATTGCAGGATAAGTGAATTAGCAAAGTGGAGATAGCTAATGTTTGATCAAGATGATAAAAAATTGGTGCATACAATTGCGCCGCTGTTGTCTGCTGTCATTTTAGGATTTATCTTTATTTTTTATGCAGTAAATGGTCTTGTTGGTGCATCTGAAAATGTAGCAACAACAGATACGGTTGTTTTTTCGCAGCCGTTAGCCACAAATGCGGGAGAACCTTTTCTGGTAGATAGTTTCTATAATTTTAATTACCAGATTAATTTTGTGGGTGCGCCCGGTGGTGCGCTAGATGGGTTAAGTGGCTCAACTACCGGTATGATTCGAGTAGATGTTGGCTCTGATTGTGTTGTGCCAGACAATGGTTCTGGCACAGTCAACTTACCTCCTATAGGTTGTCAATACAAAGGTTCAAACAATGAAATCTGGCAAATTATTGACGGTCTCCCCCCAGGAACAACGATTGACATTGACGCAATTATAAAAGATTTTACGAATATCGTTGTTAATGCTGGAGGCAGTTTGGGCGGTGATCAAGAGCAGTTTGATGCAACCTTTACTCTACCGATGAGTGGAACAGGAAGCTTGGCTGGTTATACGCGCATGATTTCGATGCCTGTAGCTATAGTGACACATTCTGCGCCACGCACACCAGGTAATCTTGTGCAATCTTTTGATACTGATATGTTTCAAATGCAGGGGAGCATTATTGGCGATCCTGATTTTGATAGCTTGCAAATTACAGTTGGTACAAATTTTGGCCTTGCTAGTCCTGGTCAAATGACGCTGACCGCTCAAATAGCCG
>QQUD01000987.1 GCA_008501785.1 Chloroflexota bacterium | reverse complement strand
AATCGTTGGCCGGAAACGGCAGATGTTTTTCACCAATATGGCATGGCTTGTGTGGGTTGTGCGGTTGCGCCATTTTAGTCAGTAGGGGATGCTGCTGAAATTTACAGCCTGCCGCGTGACGAATTTCTCAACGATATCAAAAAGGCAATTAAACCTGAAGTTACTGAATAATCTCATGCGCTCCATTTTCCCGGAAGTTTTAAGCCAATGGTTCAAGGAAAAACAACTTTGCAGCTTCTGGGAAAGTCGATAAACGTTTGAAACAAAGTATTAGTGTTTTCTCTGTGAAACTCCGTATTCTTCTTAAATCCACAAAACGGCCGCTCCCGTAATCTCGCTTCGCTTTAGTGTCAGCAAAACCTCATTCGCATCCGACAAAGCATATTCAGATACGGTTGTTTTAATCCCAATCGTATCTGCAATTTGCAAAAATCGTTTGGCATCATAGCGGGTGAAGTTGGCAACGCTGCGCAGCACACGCTCGCCATAAATAAGCTGGTAGGGTATTTCTGGAATGGGGCTGGTGTGGATGGCGTTAATGGCTAATGTGCCACCTGGTCGCAAATGACCCAGCGCCAAAGGAATAATCCAGCCTGCCGGTGCAAATGTTACGCTGCTGTCTAATTTGAAGGGTGGTTCATCTTCTGCCCCGCCAGCCCAATCAGCGCCTAGTTCTAATGCATGCTGCCGATGTTCCTGGCTGCGCGTGAACACGCACACCTCACAATCCCACGAACGTGCGACCTGAATGGCTAAGTGAGCGCTGGCGCCAAATCCGTACAGGCCCAGTTTGCCTTCTGGTTTGATCTGGCTCAGACGCAGGGCGCGGTATCCGACAATACCTGCACAAAGCAGGGGGGCGGCATGTGCGTCTGAAAATGCGGCAGGAATGGGATAAGCAAAGGATTCAAGCACTACCATGAACTGCGCATAGCCACCGTCGGCGTGAAGACCGGTAAACCGAGCATCAGGGCACAGGTTTTCCAATCCTTCCTGGCAAAATTGGCATATTCCGCAGCTACCATTCATCCAGGCTATGCCAACACGATCTCCAACTTTGTGCAAAGTTACGTTTTCACCAACAGCTTCAACCGTGCCCACAACTTGATGTCCAGGGATGATGGGTAGCTTTGGCAGCATCAAATCGCCTTCGACGGTGTGTAAATCGGTGTGGCAGACGCCGCAGACGGAGACGCGGATTTGGATTTGGTGGGGTGTGGGTGAGGGAACGGCCGTTTCCACCGCCACCAACGGTTTCTCATCAATCGACTTACCTTCCTGCAATTGCATTGCTTTCATAAAAACCTCATTAATCACCAATTTGCTGTGGCTGCATTTGTTGGCTGGGAATTGAGTGGTGCTTCAAAGCCACGCCTAGCAAAAATGCGATGCTAATTAGCGGCACTGCAATCGCATAAGGGGCGCGTGGGCTGATTGCTTGAAACGCATATCCAGCCCCAATTGGCCCTAAAATGAGCGCGAAACTGCGGGCCGATTGATACAATCCCAATAATTGACCCTGGTCTTGCCGTGAGCCAAAACGGGTGATGAGCGACTGTAAGCTGGGTTGTGACACGCCATTGCCAAACGCAACCAGGGGGCCAATTAAGGCCACTGCCCACACCTGAGTCGCGATAGAAAAACCGATAAACGCCAAAATTAAGCTGGCTTGACCGAGCAGAACAACATTACGCTCGCCATAATTTTTTACCAAAGGTTTGATCATGACAGCCTGGGTAATAACAGTAAAAACACCAATGACTGTAAGCAGCAGCCCTACATTGCGGGCGACACGTGCTGCATTCGCGGCATCGGGAAAAATTACCCGATCTGCGTAGAGTGCAAATGTGCTTTGCAAGGCAGAAAAGGCAAGTGTGCTGGTGAATGTGATGGCAAAAATGAGGAGGATGGTTGGCGTTTTTAGGTATTTCCAGGCAGAGTCTTGTTTTTGACCGCGCTTGGTTTGGGTACGTGCCTCTGGGGGCAGCGATTCTTTGAGTGTGAAGGTGGTGAGCAGCACGCTGCCGGTGGTGATGATGGCTGCGCCGATAAATGGCGCAGTCAGGCTGACTTCGGCCAAAATGCCACCAAAGGCGGGTCCAAAAATAAAGCCTATCCCAAACGCAGCACTCAGTGTTCCTAAAGCTTGCGCCCGGTTTTCTTCTGTGCTGATGTCGGAAATATAGGCTTGGGCAGTGGTGATGTTGCCACCGGTAATGCCGTCTAGCGTGCGGGCCAGATAAAGGATAAACAGGCCACCGCTCATTCCCAGACCGGCTCCAATACTGTCGAAGTATTGGCCCAATGGGGCAGCCAATGCAAACAGGATGAAGCTGAAAACGGTGCCAATTTGGCTGACGATGAGAACTGGCCTTCTCCCGAAATGGTCTGACAGTCTGCCCAGCCAGGGCGCGGCTAAAAACTGAGCGGCAAAAAAGACGGCACCAAGTGATGTGGCTTGAAAGGCAGATGCGCCAAATTGTCCCTCGGCAACGAGTGGCAAAATTGGCAAAATGACGCCTGCGCCTAAGATGTTGGTAAAAACGATGACGAATATCGGTAAAATACGGCGAAAGTCCATGAGGCAGATTTTAGACTGTCTGCATGAAATGCCAAATTTGAAGAAAATGGTTGCAAATGCAATGGATGCCATTTGCAATTAAGTCACGTAAACTTATCGTCACTTACATCGTAGGTCAAGACAGCGTCTTGACCTGGTGAACTGTTATACGTAGGGCAAAACGCTGTTTTGCCCAAAGTTGCTGAGGTGGAGGTTTTGATTTGGACAAACAGGATGAACGGGTTGAAAACGGCCGTTTTCAACCCACCGACCAACGCGCACATTGGCTAACTGCGGATACTATCGCGTGGCCTTTGGAACATGAAGATG
>QQUD01000824.1 GCA_008501785.1 Chloroflexota bacterium | reverse complement strand
TTTTAGCAATGCACCCGGTTTGAATGGCACCAAACCCGACAAAATGGACTTTGAAGAAGTGACGATTGATTTTGGCGAAACGACCCAGAGTTTTCATTTAGGACGTGCTTCAGTGGCAGTACCGGGCAATATTGTAGGACTCTGTCAAATGGCAGCGGATTACGGCCGTTTACCCCTCAAAACCCTACTCCAACCTGCTATCGCCTACGCCGAGACCAACCAACCCATTCCCGCATTTCAGGCCAGCACATGCCAACTGTTGGAACCACTGTACACACACACCGACATTATGCGCGACATTTTTGTAAAAAACGGCCGTGTTCTGCAAGCTGGCGATCCGCTGTATGTGCCAGATTTGGCCGCCACGCTGAAAACATTGGCCGTGGAAGGCATTGAATATGCGCGAGCTGGCACGTTGGCACAGGCGATTTTAGCCGACCAGCAAGCCAATGGTGGATTGATAACCGCCACAGATTTGAAAGCGTATCAAGCCGACAAAAATCAGTCGATCCGGCTGCCTTATCGTGAATATGAAATTTTACTGCCCCCACCTTGCTCCACCGGTGGTGTGCTGACGGCGTTTACGCTCAAACTGTTGGCCGCCTTTGATGTGGGTTTGTTGGCGCAGGGTTCGACAAAACACCTCCAGTTACTATACGAAGTGATGGTTGCTACCAATCGAGCACGCAAGGTGTGGGACAATCGTAACCGGCAGGCAGATGTGCATCAAACCATCAACAAGTTTATTAGCGATGCATTCGTTCAGGAATATGTAGATGAAGTGAAGGCAGCGATTGAAAACGGCCGTCCTTCCCCATTTGTGGCTGAACCATTGGCACCAAACAACACCAGTCATCTGAGCGTGATTGACGGCGAAGGGTTGTCGGTAAGTTTGACCACTACAGCGGGTGAATCAGCAGGATTTGTTGTGCCAGGAACAGGCTACATCCCCAACAACATAATGGGCGAAGGGGATTTACATCCCAACGGCTTCCACAGCCGTCCCGCAGGGCAGCGTATTCCCACGATGATGACGCCTACGATTGTGCTAAAAGATGGCAAAACGCGGCTGGTGGTGGGCAGCGGCGGTAGCATTCGCATTCGGTCTGCCATTTTGCAGGTGCTGAGCAATTTGCTGGACTTCAACATGTCGCTGGAAAATGCGGTGAATACGTGTCGTGTCCATGTGGAGAGTGATGCGCTGCAATGTGAAGCGGGGTTTGATCCGCAGGCGGTGTATGCCTTAGCCAGCATGGGGTATGGCATCAACCGCTGGTCGTCGCGCAGCATTTATTTTGGTGGGGCGCATAGTGTGTCGCGGACGGAAAACGGCCGTTTAGTTGCCGCTGGTGACAATCGACGGGGTGGTGCTATCGCTAAAGCGTAAACGATTTATTGAACGCGGAAAACGCGGATAAAAACGGAAAGAAAATTTGTCATGAAGATTGATGTTCTCTGTGTGGGGGCTTCGGCGTATGATTTGACTTTTGTGGTAGATACACATCCGGTGGCGGATGAGAAGGTGTTTGCGCAGTCGTTGGTGAGCTGTGGGGGTGGTCCGGCGGCGAATGCGGCAGTGGCGGTGGCACGGTTGGGCGGAACGGCCGTTTTCTCTGGCTACCTCGGCAACGACACATTCGGCAACCTGCATTTTCAAGAACTGCAATCCGAGGGTGTTTTCACAAACTGGATTGCTCGTGGCAGCGACCCATCCCCCGTTTCCACCATCATTGCCAAGCCAGATGGCAGCCGAGCATTGATTGCTTATCAAGGAGCCACCACCAAACTGCCAGCAGGCAGCATCGATTTTTCTAATCTTACGCCAAAAGTTATCTTATTTGATGGGCATGAACCGCACATTTCATTTCCCCTGGCAGCTTGGGCCAAAGAAAATGGCATTCCCACCGTGCTTGATGCTGGCTCGTTGCACTTTGGCACCGAAAAATTAGCTGCTGAGGTTGATTATCTTGTTTGCTCAGATAAGTTTGCACGACAATTTACCGGCGTGCAAGATGGGTCACTGGCTATGCGCAAACTGAGCGAGCTTGCACCAGTGGTCGTTGTCACGCTGGGACAACGCGGCCTGCTTTGGAAACGCGGCGAGGATGCAGGGCGGCTGCCTGCTTTTGCGGTTGAGGCAGTTGACACAACAGGTGCTGGAGACACATTTCATGGCGCATTTTCGTGGTGCATAGCCCAGCAAAAGGAGTGGTTGGATACGCTTAAATTTTCATCTGCTGCCGCTGCATTATGCTGTACTAAAATCGGCGCACGACACGGCATTCCGTATCACAGCAAAGTAATGTGGCTGTTGGAAAAGGATAGGATGCGGAACAACGCGGAATGACGTGGACCCTTGTGCTTTAATTTGTGTAAATCTGCAAAATTTTTATCCTACTGTGGGTTCTCCAGAAAACTGTTGGTTATCGTTTTTACGAGGTGGTGAAAATGGCTTTTGATATTAATGCAAGAACAACGTTTGATGAGGTAGCGAAGTTGTATGATGTGGCGCGGCCGGGGTATCCTGAGGCGTTGTTTGATGATTTGGTGGCGCTGACGGGGATTCCTGAAAACGGCCGTATTCTCGAAATCGGTTGTGGTCCGGGTAAAGCGACGGTGCCGCTGGCAAAACGTGGGTACGAGATGGTGTGTGTTGAGTTGGGCAAAGAGCTGGCAGCCATTGCTGCTGAAAATTGTCGGGACTACCCAGCCGTAACCATAAAAAATATGCCATTTGAAGAGTGGCCGGTCGAAGAAGAGTCGTTTGATGTGGCGATGTGTGCGCAGGCGTTTCATTGGATACCAAAAGCGGTTGGGTTTAAGCATACGGCAGCGGCACTGAGGGGAAACGGCCGTTTAGTCCTCTTCTGGAACTACCCACCCCCTATGGCAACCCCCGCATGGGATGCAATCCAACGGGTTTACCAAGAACATACCCCCCACATGGCAAGCAAACACACAGCAAACTCAATATCAACGAGACGAGAACGGACCCTCACAAGTATTGCGAATTCTGGCTATTACGATCATGTAATCACGTATGAATATCCCTGGACAACAACATACACTACATCCGAATATATCAATCTCATCAACACCTACTCCGACCATCGCAGTTTAGACCCTGAAACAAGGCAAACGTTGTGCGAAGGAATTGCCAAATGTATTGATTTATTTGGCGGAGAGTTAGAAAAGCACTATTTGACATTACTATACATTGCCAATAAAAGCAGCAATCTTTGATGGAAATAAGGCCATATTCCTCCCCACCACCAAACAATCTTATTGCAAAGGATTAAACGAAAGTAGCGTTTGGCAATTCAATGCACCAGTTTCGACCAATTCAAGGATTTGACTGTAAGTATCTGCCTGCTCACTGTGCAAAATTGTATCAATGTCGGCCTGTGCCCCTTCCACATTGCCCAATTTCAAGCGGATTTCTGCACGACTCAAATATGGTAAATTATAAGAAGGATCGCGTTCGATAGCGGTTGAAAAGTCCAATTCTGCTGCCTCATATTCCTGCAAATTACAATGTGCAAATCCACGCATCCAGTGTAGTTCTGGTAACTGATCATTATTGGCTATCGCTTTATCCATCTCCTGAATGACGTTTTCATACTGTGCTAACAGCCCATATCCATAGCCAGCTATCATTGTGCCAACAACGGATGCATCCCCTAAAGAGGATTCCATAACACGATTGCCAAACGATGGGTCTGGGAATTTTTGCAACACAATATTGCTAAATCTGACCGCATCGTTTAATTCCCCCTCACGTAGCGCAATTTGAACGGCAAAAATATACGGCCAATTGACATCTGGGTCTAATTCGATTGCGCGATTCATACTCTGACGGGCTGCTTTGTAGTCGCCAGCCAAATAATATCCAAGGCCAATATTATAATGTGACACCCATTGTTCTGGAATTAGCTCGGTCATCTCTGCAAAATATTCAATCGCAGCATCTGGTCTGCCCTGAAAAAGTGAGACAAACCCTAAAGCCTCATTTGGTGTTATCCACCCCTGTGGCTTAAGTCGTTTTGCCGTTAATAGATCACGAACAGCATCGTCATAATTTTTAAGCTGAATATTGAGTATCCCTTTCAATTCATAAAGAAGAGGATTGTCACCTTCAAGTGCAAGCGCCTCATTGATTTGGGCAAGCGCCTGATCATATTCATCTTCAAAGAAAAAATAACTGAACCGGTGTAAAAGTGCAGCAATACTATCCCCACTCGGGTCAGAAAACTGGTCGCTGATTTCGTTTCCGATGGCGCTAATGCGAGCAGGACTCTCATTGCCAGCTAGTTGCAGGAAAATGATGTTGCCAACAACCTGCATGGAAACAGATTCTTCAATGACATCCACTAATTTAACACGCGTGTTGATTGTTCGATCTAAAAAGTCTCGTCCAAAAGGAAGGTTGGGAAATTGCTGTAGTGAACCGATTTGTATTTCAACGTCAATATGATTTTCATGGTATTTGCCCCAGACAACAACCATCGCGCCTACTGTTTTAGCCGCAGCAACTGCATCAGCTTTTGTTGTGATAACAGATGGATATTTTCGGATGCGAATATTTGAAAAGGGAATGTTTTCAACAGTATCCTGCAAATCTTCGACAATAAAACGAGCAACTTCTTTTTCAGTTTCAATCAATGGCTCAAACTCAGCAACCAACACCATGATTTCATCTGCGGAAACAGGTGCAACAGTGGGTAAGGGAACAGATGTTGGTGGTGCAGGTTGGGTTGGTTCGGTGGTGGGAACTGCCGTTTCCACCAAAACATTCGTGCTAGTTGGTTGAGGAACGGCCGTTTCCTGCGCCATATCCTCAAGCGTCACAACAACAACCTGTGGTGTTTCCACACCCAAGTTATCTTCATTCGTTTGCCAAAAATTAATGATCCCCCACACAACAATCCCAACAACACCCACCCCCACCAAAAACAGCCAAAACGGCCGTTTTTGCAACAGGTCAGACAAAAAACTAGATGCATTTTCAGGAACTTCAGGTTTCAGATCTTCGGATTTTAGGCAGTCAGCAAATGAATGCCAGGGCACATCTGGACGAGCATTTTGCAATGTTTTTAATAAAACAGCTACCTGGTTTTTGCGCTGCATTAACTTGGTCAGCTCACGCATCTTGCTGCGCTTCCCCTCACCAGGCAAATTTTCATCTTTAACACCCAAAGTAAAACATAAATCTAAAAACTCCGTCTCATTAAACTTTTCATCAAATGCATTTAGAAAGTCACTGGCATTCATCTACGACACCCCATCAACAAAATAACAATGAAGACAACAATTTAAAGGGACTATTTATTTTTATGCACTCAGGGTTGGAAACGGCCGTTTCCAACGCACCCCACGAACCAGCAGTCCCTTCTACCCAGGCAATAACTGCCTGCCCTGCTTGTTCACACACTATAATTGTACCCAATATTGGCGTAAAATCATCCGCAAAAAAAGCGATGTTGACCTAAGCTAAACCACCGCCAGCCATTGAACTTTTGACAGGCAAGCATCCTTGGTTGTGCCATCGAAAACATCTCTAAATCAAATGTGACCCAATCACCGTTTTAAGTCTAAATCAGCAATCATGGTGAGGAAAACGGCCGTTTCCAACTCATCATACACCCACGCAGGTGCTTCTGCCCAGGCCACGACAGTTTGCTCACCTTCGAGCCGCGCCATGATCGTTCCCCAAATTGGCGTGTCAGCATCGGCCATGTATTCGATGTTGATGCGCTGCCAAACGTGGCCACCCAATGCAAATGGGAAGGCTGGCTCTGACGAAAAGTTTGTCACCCCCGCCCCCGCATCTTGCACCAACTGCTGCAAGGTATCAACTAAATTGACATTCACCTGCTGGGTACGCAGGGCCACAAACGTGTGCTGGCCCGAGCTAAACCGCTGCCAGCCGTTGAATTCTTGATAGACAAATGCGGCTGGTTTTGCCACCGTAAACGTCTCTAGATCGACGGTGGCCCACTCCCCAAGCTGCAAACCAAATTCGGCCGGAGCAAACTGCCAGGTGTCGATGATTTGGGAAACGGCCGTTACTGTCGCCGCCTCATCCACTTCCAATCCATCCACATCCACCACAAAACCCGTGCCATCACGCACAAACGTAAAAAAGATGCCCGTGTGCGGGCCATCGGCTGCCTCTTCATAGCCGTAAGCCGTGCGCAGCACCGGTTGGCGCACAACCTGCGCCTCGTCTGCAAACAGCACAGCCACATTGCCAAACTGCTGCAAGGTTTGTGTTTTCAGCGTGGCGGCATCGACGGTTGGGGCCAGGTTGGGGTAAATGGTAATTTGCAATTCGGTAAGGGTATCGTGGGCAGTGGTGTAGAGCAGCCCATCCTTGTAAATTGGCTGGAACCAGTTTTCCGGATACAGAAATTGGAAGCCGAGGTATGGATCGAGATAGGCAACGGATCCTGGTGTAAACGTGCTGTTGTCGATGGTGAAATCGAGCGTTTCGCGGGCAATGGCTCCAGCCACATTTTCGACCTCAAAGCCGAAGAAGTAGCTGCCGTTGGGTAACGGCCGTCTATCGAAAAAAAGCTGCCCTGCGTCATCAAACGTCAATTCTGGCCCAGGTTCACGCAGCAAATTGTGGTCCTTATCTATATAAAGGGAATCAATCTGGAAAATATCGCCCGCTTGCGGAAACAGTTCAGCCACGCCGGTGCTGTCGGTCGATTGATAGCTCCATACGCGGGTTAACGCGCCTGTGGTATTGTGGAACACGAGGTTGGCCGGGAATGTGTCGCCGGTATCGGCACGGCGATATTGGCCCTGCACGGTAAACAACGGACTGCTGTAATCGGTCGGCCACATGACTACAAAGTCGCCATTATCAAAGCTATCGTACAGGTACGTGACCATCGTGCGCCAGATGTAGAAATCTTCGTGAATGCCGTCGCGCCATTCATGAAGCGCTGATCCATCTGCCAAAATGGTTGGCTCGGGAATCAAGTTGTCGTATTCAAGCAGGCGCAAACGGCCGTTTTCCGCAACCGCCCCGCCAAAAATCGCCACATTCTCAATATCACGTCCCACAATCTCAAAATCCATGTACGCCGGATTTTGCACCCCAATCACATTGCGAAACACATTGTCAATGCGCATTTCTGGCGGGGGCAGCGTCGATAACCCAGCGCGGTGGTATGTGTTCAAAAATTGATCCCACACCGGCAAGCTGGTGAGCTGGGCGTAGGTTTCGCTGTAAAATTTGGCGTTACGTGGGAAGTAAATGGCGATGCCGTGGCTGTTTTTGATGCCGCTGCCTGCTTCGTGGGCAATGACGGTGTTGAAAACGGCCGTTTTCACTCCTTCCGCCGCCGCCACCACCTGCTCATTCGCACTGCGCTGGGCCAAAATTGAGGCGAAGTGAACCAAATCAACAGCCGCATAGTTCTCGTACGCATCCGCATATACGCACGCAAATGAGGAAGCCCCGCTGCGCGCATCACCGGCTGCACCGGCTACTTCGGCGGGAACGGCCGTTATTTGATGCGCCATCTGCTCAACCGCCGCCGAAACACGAGACAACTGTGCCGTATCCACAGCAGCCATTGTCACAAAATCATCTTCGGCCGACTGTTGGTAAAATGCCATGAAGTCAGCCACCATACGCCGAGACAGCCCTGCGCCATCCATGCCTGGCGTGTCGTATAATCCGCGCAGCAACGCCGTATAATCCCAACCCAAACCAGGCGTCAGCTCTTCTGAACCCACTGCGTAATCAGCAAAAGGCTGCACGGCTTGAAATACATCAAGCTGCCCCATTAAACACGCATCAAACCCAATCACGTCTAGTTTGGCAGCATTTGATTGAGACAGCGCCATGTCGAGTGCGCCTTTTAAGTCGGGTAGGCTAATGTGATCGGGTAAACCAAATTCGGCCGTGTCATCATCAAAAGCGATGCCATTCCACCCTGCACCATGATCCCAAATAATGAGCGCATACCGGTTGGCCGGATAGGTTCGCATTCCCCACACGACAAAATCGGCCAGTTCTTGCGGGTCGCCCATGTTGCGCTCCCCTAGCGAGGCCAATGGCTCAGACACAATTTCATCGCTGTCATCTCCACGAATCAGGTAACGACGCGTGTCGGTCCAATCACCATGCGCATCCGTTTCTCCAACTGCACGGTCTACCTGCACCACCACATTTACATTTTCAGAAATCCCAGCCGCTTCCATTTCGTTCAGGTCTAGCAGTCCGGCTGCTTCCAAATTATTGTCAGCATCCATGTAGACAAGAACTGTCCAGTCAGCAATGCCGGGGTCGTAGGTGGGGGTTGGTTGGGGAACGGCCGTATTTGTCGCCGTCGGTAAAGGGGGGAGTGGCGTAGGGGGGGGCGTTACCTCAAGAATCGTTGGGGCTGTCGATTGGGTATCGGTTGATTGTGTATCTGGTTTTATTGATGGATCATCATTTAACCAATCACAGCCAGAGGCAACTATCGTTAATCCGAGCATTAATGTGAGGGTCCAAATGTGCATTTGTGTTTTTTTCATAGTGTGTTTGCAGAAAAACGGCCGTTCCTTACTAACCAAACAAGCTATTCACATTCATTAGCAACAATAGCCCAAATGTATCAACATAAAAATTTCCAAAAATAAGCTATAATAAAAAAATATAGGCCTTCAGGAATTCAAGGGGAGTGGAGGCTTTCGCCGGTTCTCATGAGACTGTTCCGACTAAAGCCTCCACTCCAAAACGCTCGAAATCCCAAAGTGCCAAAAATATTTAGCTACTATCCTGAAAGGATAAAATGTTATGATTTTTCACCATCTCTTAAAATGTGCAATAATAATTATGAGATGATCTGACAATCACTATCAAATTTCAAAACAAAAGAGTACCCATCTGTCAACGCTCACTATTAAACAATACAGAAAGTATACCAACAAACTAATTTAAACCTCTACCAATGCAACCGGTAGCATGATTTTTTCTTCAAGACGGAGTCATTTATTCAGGAGCATTTCAATGGCACCCACCCAAACAAACATCATCAAGAATGAAGTACTCATTGTTGAAGATGATAAGTATAGTTTACGAACACTTTCCACAATATTGTTATCACAAGGTTATGATGTCAGAGGGGTTGCAGATGGTGCGGCGGCTTTAGTAAGCGTTGGCATACAACAACCCGACTTAATTTTACTAGATATACAGCTGCCTGAATTGAATGGGTTTGATGTTTGCAGGCATTTAAAAAGAGATGCCGCCACAAAAGATATTCCCATCATTTTTTTGAGCGCCCTTGATGAAGTTGTTGATAAAGTTAAGGGATTTGACGCAGGTGGCGTTGATTACATTACCAAGCCATTTCAAGTTGAGGAAGTTGTCGCCCGTGTGCAAACGCATATATCAATCAGAAGACTGCAATTACAGCTAAAAAATCAAAACAGAGAGCTGCAAAAAAGAATTTATGAGCGGAACCGGGCAGAGGCCGCTTTGCAACAAATCAATGAAGAACTTGAACAACGAGTGCAAATGCGAACGGCCGAATTATCACAGCTCAACGCCACCCTCAAAGATGAAATTGATGAAAGGAAGCGGGCAGAAATTGCAACCTTGCAGGCAAAAGAGCAGCTTGAAGCCACTTTGTTTGCATTACCAGATTTGTTATTTGAATTAGACAACCAAGGTGTCATCAGTACTTACCATATCCCAGAATCTGAATGGCAGTTTGAGCATTCCATCCAGGTATTTGAGACAACCATCCATGAATTACTCCCTAAAAATGCGGCCAATGCGATTATGAATGCAATGGAGATGGCAAGCGAAAATGGCAGATATACTGGCAATCATTTTTCACTCAACCAGGAGAATTTGGTGAAATGGTTTGAAATATCTATTGCCTCAAAAGAACAGAATGATGCGGGAAACGGCCGTTTTATTGCCCTTATTCGAGACATCACCGCCCGGAAGCAGTTAGAAGAACAGCTCAGACAATCTCAAAAAATGGAAGCCATCGGGCGTTTAGCGGGTGGGGTTGCCCATGATTTTAACAACCTGCTCAGCGTCATTATCAGCTATGGCGAATTATTACTCAGGCAGCATGAAGGAATTTCACCCACAGCCAAAAGACAAATCGATCAGATTATTCAATCGGGAAATCGAGCCGCCGATCTAACAACCCAACTACTTGCATTCAGTCGTCAACAAGTTCTTGAGCCAAAAATCGTCAACATCAACGACATTTTAACGAATATCACAAAAATGCTCATGCGCGTGATAGGTGAAGATATTGAACTTAATTTAATGCAGGCGGAAAACCTAGATTTAGTTCGAGTTGATCGAACACAATTTGAACAGGTTGTGCTAAATTTAGTCGTTAATGCCCGCGATGCGATGCCTCAAGGCGGCAAAATCACATTAGAAACTGCCAATGTTTATCTGGATGACAACTACTATCAAAAGCGACCAAAAGTTCAACCAGGAAACTATATTATGCTTGCCGTTAGTGATAATGGGCATGGGATGGATGCTATCACAATATCAAATATTTTTGAACCATTTTTCACAACAAAAGAACAGGGCCAGGGGACTGGTTTAGGTTTGGCAACTGTTCACGGCATCGTCAACCAAAGTGGTGGTCATGTCTGGGTCTACAGCGAAATAAATCAGGGAACAACATTCAAAATTTACTTTCCACAGGCCAAAGAAACCGACTTTCGACAAACAAAAAAGCAGTCAACCCTATCAACAACCAGAGGTACAGAAACTATTTTGCTAGTTGAAGATGATCGCGTGGTACGTCATTTAGCAGATCATATTTTGAAATTGTATGGATATAATACGCTAGTCGCAGGTGACACAGACCATGCGCGGGAACTGTGTGAGACATTTGAAGGGGACATTCACCTCGTGTTAACGGATGTGGTTATGCCCGTTTTGAGTGGTCGTGAATTAGTCCAACAGTTACAAGAAATCAGGCCAAACATGAAGGTGCTTTACATGTCTGGATATACCGACAATGTCATTGTGCATCATGGCGTTTTAAAAGCGAACACCGCCTTTTTACAAAAACCGTTTACGCCTGATAGCCTAACGGGCAAGGTTCGAGAAACGATAGATTCTGAATAAAAAAAAGGGCAATTCACATTGCCCTTTTTTTATATCTTCCTACCAGTGTTTCTTACCAAATGCCTTGATATGATCAGCAACCGTTGCTACATCATCTCGTGTGAGTTCTGCAAACATCGGTAAAGACAAAATTGTGCTGGCATATGCTTCAGTAACGGGGAAGTCGCCTTCTTTATAATTAAGTTCAGCAAATGCCGGCTGGCAATGAATCGGAATGGGGTAATGTAAACCAGATGCAATACCTGCTTCTTGTAATGAAGCCATCAGTTCTTCACGATTGCTAGGGACGCGTACGACGTAAAGATGATAGACAGGTTCGGCGAAAACGGCCGTTTTCGGTGTAATCACCGGC
>QQUD01001019.1 GCA_008501785.1 Chloroflexota bacterium | reverse complement strand
CGCATTGTACGGCACCTCATCATCTAGTTCTAAATGAATCGCAATGCCATCAACGCCATCTGGATTGGAAACAGGTGCATTTGCAAACACAGCTTCTATTGCATCTAGGACCGTTTGGTTTGGCCCCAAATCAAATGCTGCCGACGCGCGGACCATGTAGTCCATTTCGATGAAAATGTCCTTATGATCATAATTGGCACCTAATGCGGGCAAATCTACGTCAATATTGCCATCGCTGTTGGCATCGTAGCCATGTAGTTCCCAGCCATTGGGCAGACTATCGCCATCATCGTCATCTGCATAATTGATTAATGTGACCGTGCGCGCATCTGAATAAGGTTCCCCAAGTGCAGCAACCCGCCAATAATGATTTCCAGATAGGGTGCTGTTGTAAGTGTATTCGCTGTCAGAGACGGATGTGCTGAATGCGATTGAGTCAAACGTGTCAGTTGTCGAGAGCTGGAAAGTATAGCTGCTTGCACCAGCAACATCTGACCAATCAAAACTGAATTTCGCCCCTTGTGCATTTACAGCGGGACTTAAAAGGGTTGATACATTTGCGCTTGAACTGGTTGAGGTTGCTGTTGGCGTACTGGTAGGTGTTGAGGTTGCCGTTGGCGTATTGGTAGGGGATGGGGTTGCCGTTGGCGTGTTGGTGGGTGTTGGAGTTGCTGTTGGTGGGTTGGTAGGGATTGCTGTTGGTATGTTGGTAGGGAGGGGCGTTTCATAATTGTTCAATAGAAGCGGCAGGAAGTTCATTGAAGTTGGTGGTGGGTATGCATATGAGATGTCGGTTTGGATAGTTAGGCTTATTGTGTAGATAACGAAAGCAGCAAATAGGGATATGAAAACGGCCGTTTTCACCATTGGTTTATCATTAGTGATCATTTAGAGACTCCCAGACGATGCGTAATTTAATTGCGTTTCAACATCAGACTGTAGCTCTTCAGCCTCAGCTCCCTGCTATCAAAAAGGTAGTTAAAAAATAACATACGCCATCCATATCTTGAAAGATGCGATTAGTCCTGGTTACAGCATAGTCATGCAGGAAAACTTCCTATTGGGTGGCTGCTCATTGTTTGGAAACGGCCGTTTTCAGTGTAATATCTACAGCATGAGTCGAAGAATGATCTGGAGACCAAAGAGAAAGAGCGTTTAGGTATCAGGTGTCAGGTGTCAGCTATTCACTGATACCTGACACCTGATACCTGACACCTGAGATAAAATCACCCTATGAACCGCGACATCATTTTAGCAATTGATAATGGCACACAAAGCGTACGGGCACTGTTGTTCGACCTAAACGGGAATTTACTGGACAAGGCGAAAGTGGAAATTCAGCCGTATTTTTCGCATCAGCCGGGGTGGGCAGAGCAGGAGCCAACTTATTTTTGGGAGCAGGTGTGTATGGCGTGTCAGATGCTGTGGGAGAAAACGGCCGTTTCCAAAGCCGCCATCGCTGGCGTCACCCTCACCACCCAACGGGGTACCGTCGTCAACGTCGATCAAAAAGGCAACCCGTTACGTCCCGCAATCGTTTGGCTCGACAATCGGCGCACCTCTGGGCTGAAACCGGTTGGCGGCTTGTGGGGTGCAGCGTTTAAAGCTGCCAACATGACCCACACCGTTGCCCGCCTGCAAGCCGATGCCGAATGTAACTGGATTCGCACCCACCAACCAGAGATTTGGAAACAAACACATAAATTTTTGCTGCTATCCGGCTATTTGAATTTCAAGCTGTGCGGCCGTTTTGTAGATTCAGTTGGCAGTCAGGTTGGATATCTGCCCTTTGACTACAAACGATTAAATTGGTCAAAATCATATGATTGGAAATGGCAGGCAGTGCCGATGCCAACCAGCTTTTTGCCAGAACTGGTACCGCCAGCCACCATCATGGGTGAAATCACGCCACAGGCTGCGGAAGAAACAGGTATCCCAGTTAGCCTACCTTTGTTGGCCGCAGCTGCTGACAAAGCATGTGAAGTGATTGGCTCTGGGGCATTGGAGCCGCATGTTGGCTGTCTCAGCTATGGCACCACCGCCACCATCAACACCACTCACACCAAATACACTGAAGTGATTCCACTGATTCCACCTTATCCGGCGGCGGTACCTCATGCATACAGCCTGGAAGTACAAATTTATCGTGGCTTTTGGATGGTGAACTGGTTTAAACAAGAGTTTGGGCTGCGCGAAGAGCAGTTGGCTGAAGAGCAAGGTGTGCTTACCGAAACATTGTTTGACGAACTGGTGAAACAGGTGCCGCCTGGTTCGATGGGGCTAATGCTGCAACCATTTTGGTCACCGGGCATCAAAGTGCCGGGACCTGAAGCAAAAGGGGCTGTGATTGGGTTCGGAGATGTGCATACCCGTGCTCATTTGTACCGGGCTATTTTGGAAGGGATCGCGTATGCGCTGCGCGAAGGCATGGAGCGCACCGAAAAACGGAGCCGCATTCCAGTAACGGAGCTGCGGGTATCGGGAGGCGGGTCGCAAAGCGATGCGGCGATGCAATTAACGGCCGATATTTTTGGCAAACCTGCGATTCGCCCGCACACATATGAAACGTCGGGACTGGGGGCTGCAATTGATGCGGCGGTGGGGTTGGGGTTGCATAGGGATTTTGAAACGGCCGTTTCCGCCATGACCCACTTCGGTAAAGTTTTTGACCCCGAACCACACACACATCAGCTATACGACAAACTGTACCATCGTGTCTACAAACGCATGTACAATCGCCTTAAACCTCTATACGAAAGCATTCAGGATATTACTGGCTACCCCACTATTGATTAAAAAGATTGGACCAATTTTTGAAATTGGTCCAATCTAATCGTGCTATTCAATCGTTATCGCAATCTCGTTAGACAGAGAATGCCAGGTGCCATTCCCG
>QQUD01000075.1 GCA_008501785.1 Chloroflexota bacterium | reverse complement strand
CACATGGCTAGTCCATGTGCAAGGGCGGCTCGATCAGGGGCAAAACCCGCTGCTAGAAAAGCAGTTAACAAAACTGCTTGAAGGCGAAGGGGTTTGCCATCTCATTGTCAATCTGGGCGAAACAACTTACATCAACAGTGGTGGTTTACGCTGCCTGGTTAGCGCCTGGCGACAGGCACGCCAAAAAGAAGGCAATCTGGTTTTGTGTGGTCTCAACACACGCCTCCAAGAAATATTTTCAATGGTCGGTTTTGACAAAGTGTTCAAAATTTACACGGACACCGAAACGGCTCATCAAGCCATCCTTGAATCGTGAGAATCGCAGCACAAGTGCAACTTTCTGATGGTCTCCCCTGGCCCTCAATTTCATTTGCAATTTTGGTTGCAGCACTGATGCTCAGTGCCTTCGTGCTGTGGCGGCGTTACCTATCCCGACAACAGTTATTGCAACGTATTGCTGAATTTGAAGCGCTGAGCGCCGCCGGTCGCGCCATTGTTGCGGCCGAATTAGACCTCACGGCCCTTTGCGAACTGATTGCGACCGAAGCAGAAAAAGTTATTGATGCTAGCACCTTTCAAACGGCCGTTTTTGATGACAACTGGTATCGTATTTTATTTTGGCGTATCAATGGTGTCATTCAAGAAACACCCCGCAACTTTAATCTACAAGAGCGAGGCGGCATGGTTGGCTGGATACGCGAATCAAAACAGCCGCTGTTGGTTCGTGACTTTGCCAAAGAAATGGACAAGCTCCCAGCAGTCCCTCGTTACATCAGCGAAACACCCCCTCGATCCGCCATTTTTATACCATTAATTAGTGGCGAAGATGTGATCGGCATCGTTGCAGCTCAAAATCAACAGCCCAAACGGTTTAATGAAGAAGATTTACGCCGACTCATGATTCTTGCCAATCAAGCCGCCGCAGCCATTGCCCACGCCAAACTGTATGCCAAAGAACAAAATCGAGCGGCACAGCTAGAACTTGTCGGCAAAATTGCCAGGCAAATTGACAGTGTGCAAGAACCGGAAGAAATTTTCGAACAAGTTGTGCAACTCGTCCATACCATATTTGGCTTCCACCCGGTCAGCATCTTTTTGTGCGATGCAGAAAGTGGTGAACTGGTGATGCAGGCTAGCAGCCATCAACAACTTTCTGAAATATGTGCGCGGATTCCAGCAGGACGTGGATTAGTAGGAACGGCCGTTCTCAATCAAACCACCCTGATCAGCAATAACATCCAAGATGATAAACGCTTTTTGGCTCAAATCCCGACCTTGCCCCTATCCGACATCTCGACCACCCGCTCAGAAATTGCAATCCCACTGCTAGCAAATGGCGAAGTACTCGGCATTTTAGATGTGCAAAGCGAACGACTCGGCGCATTCACACCCGCTCAAGAAGCCACCCTGCAAACATTAGGAGCTGAAGTCGCCATCGCCATTGATAAAACCAAACAACTCACACGACAGCGCGAACAAGCATGGCTTTCTACTGCTCAACTACAAATTGCCGATGCCATTTGGCGTAGTGAAGATTTAGAGGAAATGGCAACGGCCGTTTCCCGTCTCACCGCTATGCTCATCGGTGTCCCATTTGTCTGCTTGCTATTGTGGGAAGACGAGCCAGAACAGTACCAGCTCACCGGCCTACACACCGAACATGGCTCTGGCTGGCTGCCAGAACCCGTCACTATTTCAATTGGCAGTTGGCACGCCCTTGACGCCGTTCACATCGGCCAAGAAACTATCACTACCCCGCAAATTCCAGGATGGCTGCATCCTCATTTGCCCAAAGGAACCATGCGATTGACGCTGGTGCCAATGAATACGGCCGTTCAAACCAGCGGCATCCTCGTCACAACCGAGATCAAAGTAGAATCATCTGACCAAATTGAACAACATACATTGCAAAAGCGGCATGAACTACTCAACAACATCGCTCGCCAAACAGCCCAGGCCATTGAAAGCTCCCAATTACGCATCGCCCAACAGGAAGAAGCGTGGGTAAACACGGCATTGCTGCAAGTGGCCGAAGCCGTTAACAGCCTGATCGACCTCAACGAAATTTTGAACACGATTGTGCGCCTGGTGCCGATGTTGGTGGGAGTCCGCTCCACGCTCATCTTGATTTGGGATGAGGATCGATCTATTTTTCATGCAGGCCCTAGCTATGGCGTCAATGAAATGGGACGCGGCTTGTTGGAATCGTTAGCGATTGACCGGGATGAGCTGGAAAGGATGATGCCGCAAACGGTAGAAACATCCGTTCCCACCGGCACCAGCTACAAATTGACACTGCCCCATTGGCTGCAGCAAGCCTTTGGTACAGACAACGCCCATATCTTTCCACTCCATGCCCGTGGGGAACTGGTGGGCATGATGATAGTAGGCATAGATGAGGAAAACGGCCGTTTCATCTCCACCCGCCGCCTCAATATTTTAAACGGGATCGCGCATCAGGCAGCAACGGCCGTTGTCAACAATCAACTCTACAAAGAGTCCGCCGAACGCGGTCGCTTAGCACAAGAACTCGACGTCGCCCGCAACATTCAGTCCAGCCTGATTCCACCGGGCAGCCCGCATATTCCCGGCTGTTCCGTCGCCAGCTTTTGGCAAGCCGCCCGCCAAGTCAGCGGCGACTTCTACGACTTTATTGAACTACCGGATCACAAATGGGGCATCGTCATTGCCGACGTAGCTGACAAAGGTATTCCAGCAGCGCTCTTCATGGCCATGAGCCGCACTATCATTCGCACCATTGCCCACAATCGGATGCATCCCTCCGAAACCCTGATCCGCGTCAACCAAATTATCGACAGCGAAGCACAGTCTGACTTATTTGTCACAGTCTTTTATGCCGTACTCGATCCACAAAAACACACTCTCACCTATGCTAACGGCGGCCACAACCCACCAATTCTGCTGCGCCAAAATGGAGATATTGAACTACTACGAGGCGACGGCATGGCCCTTGGCATCATTCCAGATGTAACAATTGCTGAGAGCAGCGTCCGACTCCATCATGGTGACACGCTCATCTTCTACACCGATGGCGTCACCGAAGCCATGAACGAAGATTACGACGAGTTTAGCATGGGTCGCCTACAAGTCACCGCCAGTCGTTTTCGACACCGGCAGGCCGAAAACATCATGCACGCCATCACCCACGCCGTCAACGATCACGCTGGCGACACACCGCAATTTGATGATATTACGCTGGTTGTGTTGAAGATGGATGAGTAACGGCCGTTTCCCAATAGTACCTAAATCTATTCATTGGCATCATCTCACAGGGAATGATATGCTTCCCATTCATAATGGGGATATACATGTAATTTGCAAATTTTCACCCTGTTAGAAGAGGAAAGCAGGGATAATTAGGACAATTTACTATAAATTGTTATTACAGCCTAACTTAATTATTAGATTGCCAGTTTTGCAATTTATTGGGATTAATCTCTTTCAAAATGTTACATACTTTCAGGAATAACGGATCGTGACTAACTTTGAGAATAAATCAGATCATGAGATTCTGATCAACAATTCAAATAATAGCATCAGCCAATACGCCTCGCGGGAAACGTTTTGGCTAATCGTTATCACAATAATGGCATCAATGCTAATGTTTTATGGGTGGAAACTATTCTGGTTTCTCACAGATGATGCCTACATTGCTTTTCGCTATATAAGTAATCGGCAATTAGGTTATGGTTATGTTTGGAACCAACCACCATTTCAACCAGTTGAAGGATACACAAGCTTTTTGTGGATTCTATTACTTGATATTATTTGGAGCCTTATCGGTACTGCCCCCCCCGAAGCTGCAAATTGGGTGTCGTTGTTTTTTACCGCACTCACCTTATTGCTAGGTTCCTTGATCGTTTTAAAAATGAAATGGGGAATCCATTTGCAAAGATACCAAATGCTTTTTCTAAGCTTCGTATTGCTTGGCACTCTTTCAAATCGAACTTTTCTAGCATGGAGTAGTTCTGGCTTAGAAACTGCAATGTTCAATTTCTTCTTCATTGCATGGATTTATTCCTGCCTTTTTTTGCCATTCTCTTCTAAGAAATGGTTGCTAGGCATTACATTTTCTGCCTCACTTCTCACGCCCACCAGACCAGATGGTTTACTTATCATTGCATCGACTCTTGTCTTAGTATTGCTAGCCATAATTACTAAAAAACGTCCATCGCAACTTAAGCCATCAGACATGTTCGCCACAGCACCCTTGTTGCTTGTGCCTATACACTTACTCTGGCGGCATCAATTTTATGGCGAATGGCTTCCTAATACCTATTATGCAAAAACAGTAACTGGCCGTATTCCAATAGAGAGTGGTTCAAAATACCTGCTCTCATTCATTATTGAATATTCTTTGTGGATTTGGCTGGTTGTTCTCATTATCCTGGCATTACGCTTGATAACAAAATGGCGCTCTTTGAACTTTATGCACAAAGTTCAAACAAAAGGATGGGCTATTTTATTGCCTATGGTTGTGACCCTGACTGTTTTGGCCCACGTTGCTTACTACACGGTTCTTGTTGGAGGCGACCATTTTGAGTTTCGAGTCTATAGTTATTTGATCTTGCCCATCTTTGTTTCATTTGCATGGATACTCAATCAATTAAGCTGGAATATTCGGTTAAATATTGCGCTTTTTATCTGTTTCATCTTACTCTCATGGCCTATTCCTTGGACACACTGGTCAGCTAGCCAAAAATATACAACAAGAGAGGAAACATTGTTTTTGCAGGTTTCCGTAGCCGACACGCTTCAAAAACAACTCCCCAACTTGCCCACACCTGTTAGTAACTATCTGCAATATTATGATTCGCTTCAATTTTCCTTAATTGATCATGCAACTGGCATACGCCACCAGGAGCACAAAGTATTTTACGAATATATGCTTGGCCGATTACCAGATAGCTATGAGACATATGATAAGTCAACTGAAAATTACCCGCTAATGCTGACCAGGTCTACAGGGTTGATAGCTTGGGTTTTCTACCAAATAAATATTATTGATGGCTTTGGCTTGAATGATTATGTCATTGCCCGTAATCCATCTTTATCTCCAGGCCATATAATGGCGCATGAAAGACATGCCCCAGAAGGGTATATAAACTGTTTTTCTCAAGATTTAGATAAAGTTCCAATAGTAGATGTAACGGCCGAAACAATCATTGCATGTGAAAAAATTTATCGGAATTGGGCCAAATCACCCCATTTAGCTCCAGCTACCATTCGGGCAATAGAATCACCTAATAACTATCTGAATTCACAAGTAGGTGATTATTTCCTTTTACAAGGCTATGACCTCAATATTCAACAGGAGTCCATCACAATTGTTTTACATTGGGAAGCCTTACAAACGGCTGACTTTGATTACTCAGTTTTTGCCCATTTAGTTGATGAGGATGGGATTCGCCTTATCCAACAAGATTTTCCACCAGGTAGTCATCAAGGATATCCACCAACATTTTGGGAACCCGGTGAGGTTATTTTGGACACCCGTGAATTAATCCACAATGGTGATCTAAATAATCTTTCAATTTATGTCGGGGCCTATAATTGGGAAACAGGTGAAAGACTATCGATTATCCCCTCTGAACAATATCCGGAAGGGTATGTAAAGATAGGTAATTTAACAAATGCATTAGATTAATTTAGCTCATCGCCCAATGGGGTGCTGGCTTGGTTTAACTCGTCAACACTGTATTTGGTGATGAACCATCTTTTTTAATAATGAAACTCCTTGACATCCTTTTCGGCCAATAGCTTTTCCATTACCTGCTCATGATCATCTAGCGTTCCATAAGCATCAATAATACAGACCATCTCATCACCATGCTTAATAAGTTTATGCCCTTTTACATTAAAACCGCACCGCTGAAACAATCTTTCCAATTCATTCGTCTGATTGCGACTGACATCACAAACCATTTCATACGTGCGCCGCTCACGCACATTGTAAATCCACTCTTCAAACTTGGGAAACACCCACAAAATGATCATCGCCCCAATCAGCGCCATTGTCACAATTGAAAATTGGCCTCCCCCAATGCCCAATCCCATCGCCGCCGTAAACCAGATCGTCGATGCAGTTGCACTGCCTCAATCGCCTCACCAAACCCCCACCCGCCACCGTGTTCTACAAATGTGAATGAACTATCTGACGGTGAAGCCCAACGCGTTTCACTGGCACGCGCCTTGGCAAACCGCCCGCGCCTTTGTCCAACTGCAAATCATCGTCATGTACATGCTCATCGGCGCAGCTGCCTTCACCGGCCTTGCTGCCGCCTGGTTCACCCACCGCCAATTCCTCACACCCAGCCATCAACTACAACAACTTTAAGAGAGCAGAAAACCTTCTGCGAGAAAGTAAAAAACGCGAAAACACATACCTTTGTGTCTTCGCGTCTTTGCGTGATACTGCTCCCGCAATCAATCCTCAGGCCGCTCACCTGCCGGAGCCATCTTTACTAATCGTGGATCAAACCGGGCCAGCTTTTCCACCAGGTCCGACTGCGCATCCATCACCACATCAATGTCTTTGTAAGCCATCGGTACTTCATCTAGCCCTGCCGAAATCAACGTCACCTCCCGTTCACGCAAATATTTTTTGACTTCATGCCAGGTAAATGATTTCTTTGCTTGCTTACGGCTCATGCGGCGACCTGCACCATGTGCGGCCGAATTAAGCGACGCCGCATTTCCCTTACCGCGCACCACATACCCCGGCGCACCCATCGAGCCTGGAATAATGCCAATAACCCCTTCATCCGCAGGCGTAGACCCTTTACGATGCACAATCACCATTTCACCGTCATGTTCTTCTTTCCAGGCAAAATTGTGATGATTTTCAACATCGAGCAGCACTTTCGCCTTCAGCGCCTTTACCACATGCTTGTGAATACACGCATGATTCGCCTCCGCATACTGCCCCATCAACTCCATCGCTGCCCAGTATTCCTGACCAGCTTCAGATTTCAGGTCCAACCATGCCAGATGGCGCAGATGTTTCGGCAATTCTGGGCGCAAATCCATTGCCAGCCTGCTGTAATGGTTTGCTACAGTTGCACCTGCACCACGGCTGCCACTGTGGCTGAGCAGTGCCAAATACGTACCTTTTGGCAGCCCAATCGCTTCATTTAACACTTCCAACATGCCAAATTCCACAAAGTGGTTGCCACTGCCGCTGGTTCCGAGCTGCGCCCACGCCTTATCCTTCAGCCGCGCAGTCACTGGAGAAACATGCCAATCTGCTTCTAACACTTCATGATCACGCCGATCTCCTCGCTTAAAAGCAGAGCCGATTCCAAAACGTGTTTCGTATTTCAAGGCGTTGATAAATCGCTTCTGTTCAGCTTTCAAGGTGTGTGGAGAAATATCTAACACGCTCAACTTCATCCGACAGGCAATATCAACGCCAACCGCATAAGGGATAACCGCGTCACGCGTGGCTAAAACGCCGCCAATGGGCAGCCCATACCCTAAATGAGCATCCGGCATGAGTGCGCCTCGCACCGCCACCGGCAGTTGCACCGCATTTTCTATTTGCTGCACAGCGTTGTGGTCCAATCCTTCACCCCAAATGCGATAAGGAGCCGGTTGTTTACGCGGCACAAAGCTGGCCTGTATAGATTGTTGGTCCAAAATAGCAGCCGCTAATTCTGCAAAAAATTCGTCTTGCAGATAATCATCTGGGTTTTCGGCAACTGCTTCGATTAAAGTGGGGATGTCTCGTTTGGGGATACCGGCTTGACGTGCTAAGCGAACGGCCGTTCCCGCCGCTGCCATTGCTGCCCCTCGGGGCACACCTAACCGGGCAAATGTTCGTGCATTCATCGCTTACCTCCTCTAGCAAGAGTGCAAAGCTGAGGAGGCAAGCGTTAATTTTTATCTAGATTAACGGTTGTATTGCCTGCCGTCAGCATCCTCTTTCACCCATACACATGGGTTTTCCATTTCGCCACATTGGTAGCCAGCTGAACAGCGTCGTGCCAATACCCGGTATTTTTCACCAGAGCTATCAAGCATACCAACCGGGTAAACGCGTTTTTCCATCAACTCAACTTCTTTACCAACGCGGTCACAAAATTTAACACCAAATTTAGTCCATTCTGCTTCTGCCATTATACACTCCTTAAATCCATGATACTTATCATAACCTATTCGCGGTTGTGGACCGCTCTAGTCTACTATAAGCCACTCATGATTGAATCAAAAGTGATAAATGACACATCAGTTTTTGATAAACGTCATGCAGTCAGGAATAGCAAAGGTGCGACGCACTTTATTTCAAACTTTCGTAAAACACGCATTCAAAAAGTGCGTCGCACCTGATCTTATATTTCAAGATACATTTTCCATGCTTCTGGAATTGCACCCGAAGCAATGATGTAATCAACACGCGGCGTTTTGGGTTCCCAACGCAAGTTCATGCCCGCTTCATGTGGCATTTTGTTACCCTTGCGATGGTTACAAACGGGACAAGCACACGCCGTATTGGTCCACACATTGCGCCCGCCCCGGCTTTTGGGCAAGATATGATCAATCGTGAAATCTTGCCGTTCCAAAATGCGTTTTTCCTGTCGTGTACCCGACTGAATGCCACAATAAATACAGGTGTAATTATCGCGGCGCAGCACGGCCCTCCGACTCCAACTAGCCCCACGGCGCGGCACATTGATATAACGCCTCAGCCGCAGCACGGTTGGAATGTTGAGTGAGGTTGAGATGCCTCGTAAAGGCACCACATCGTCCGTCGCTGCATCAACACGTTCTCGCAAGAGCAATGACAGGGCGCGACGTTTGGGAATAACGGCCAAAGGCTCGTAGCTTGCGTTTAATAACAGGACAGAAACCATTTAGGACTCCTTTTTAAAGCTTGTCAGCCAGTCAGCATTTCAGCTTGTCAGCTTTCTTTGCTGAAGTGCTGAAATGCTGAGAAGCTGAAATGCTCATGTTAACGGACGATGAAGTCAGATAATATCTGTGGCGTTGCGGTATCGAAGCCAACGACATCCAGCATCCCGGCATCCTGCGGATCAGCGATGGTGAATTGATTGGCAACCATGCCAACAACGATGAGTTTAGCGGGAATGTTTGTCTGGCGGCGATACTGCTGCAATGCCTGAATCGGGTGGATTTTACCATACCAGGTTTCGGAATCGGTAAAAATGACAAACGCATCCGCCTTAACCTTATTTTTGAGCGCCCACAGCATCGGCTGGGCACAATCTGTGCGGCCAAATGCCAGCTTGTTGGTTTTACGCAGCACATCATCCAGTCGCTGACGCGGAGAGATGTTGAGGCGCACCATTTTAGAAGAAAAGGCAACGGCCGTTACCTTTTCTTCAACCGACATCGTCACCAACGCCATCGCTGCCGAAGCCACACGCGGCGTCAATCCCGGCACACCGGCAATATTGCCCCACGTCATCGAACCCGACACATCCAGCGCCAACACCAGCCGTTTACCAGTTGGCATCACGTTTTGGAAAGTGCGGTAGAAAGCACGGTCAAGGGCATCGATAACGGCCGTTACCGGTTCCCACACCAGCTTGCCACGCACACCCCGCCCGTTGGCATAGGTTTGCATTGCAGCCAGCACCGCAATCGGGTGGATACGCGCTTTTCGCAATCGCACCTCATCCGTTAGCCGCTCAATGACCAGCGCTGTTTCGTCCCCCAGGGGTGTCAACACGCCATTGGCAGTGAGCCGCCCCAGGTTTCGCAGCAGTGCGCCCATCGGTAAACGCGGCAGAATCGTACGCCACACATCAGCAGATGCGAGCCAGCGGGTCGGAATCGCCTCCCACGGCAGGTTGTGCGCCGTTAACAGTTTTAGGATCACCCCCTCGTGGGTCGCCCGTTTTGCCTGCTCAAACGCCCAGATCAGTTTTAGCGCTTCAGCATCGGGAGGCGATTCGGAGAGAACGGCCGTTTCCCACCCCTGCGTTATCCACCCAAAGAGCACATCATGCGTCTCGGTGGGTGCTTGCGGATGCGCCAGCCGCAGCGCATCACGGTGAGACCAGCCATCTCGCTGCTGGTACTTGACCGCCTGATACGCCAGTCGTTCAGGCGTCATTTCGGTGTACCAGTTTGCAATCCCGCGTCGCAGCCCGCGCCCCCATCCACGAAACGCTTCAACAAACGCCATAAAGTGGAAGAGATGTGTCCCAATGCGTGCCACGCGCGGCAATGCTTGCAATGCCGCCTGCCGGGTTGGTAATTCACCTAAACCAGCACACATCGCCAGCACAAACAGCGCCGGATCGTTTTTAGGTGCGCGGCCAGATTCGGAAATTTCCACAACTCGCTGCACCACCCGCTGACCATCAGCCGCAATACAGCGCATTACCGCTTCGGCATTTTGACGGGTAAGTTCACGCGGTTTGGTGTAATAGGTACCACCTTCAGACCCTAAAATGAGAAACCGGTCGAGTTGGGTCCAATCATTGACTGCCCATGCATACCCACCAGCCGCGTTTGCCACCTGGTTTGTACCAGGAATGGGCTGGTTCTGAGGTGTGGTTCGCAGAGAGAAGAGTTTGTGTAATTTGGTCATGTTGTGCCTCCTGGGGGTTAGGTTTCAGGGTTTAGCAATCAGCTTTCAGCTTTGATTTTCCCGGAAATTGTTCAATGGGAAATTTACAAGCGGGTTAACTTCCGGGAAAATGGGAACACTATGGAGCGTGCAGGGTTCGAACCTGCAAGACCAGATAACCATTAACCGCCGGCCCAGTTGAGTGGGCAAAGATTGGTAATGGATACGCTCCATAAAAAGTGCCCTTGATAGGGATTGAACCTATAACCTGCGGTTTAAAAGACCGCTACTCTACCGATTGAGTTACAAGGGTATGCATTTCACGACAAAAGGGATTGAGTCACCGCAATTTATATCTTTCGTGAGGGCGTTAAATCCCGGTGATGTCGTGTTTGTTTATGAAGGAGCTTCCAGGGGGCTTCAGGGCCCGTTCTGCCAAAAACAGGCTGCAAGAACACAATAAGTTCCTGCCCCCCTGGAAGCAAAAAACAGAGCCAACGCGCAAGAAAATAATGAATTGTGAATAATGAATAATAAATTGTGAATTTTGGAAGGAAGAGGGGGAGTGAGACGGCCGTTTTCGACCATCTCACCCGGCTCCCCAGCCAAAGGGAAGAGAAGAAGAGAGGTGTAACTTGGAGAGTTACAAAGTGGGCGCGGTAGGACTTGAACCTACAACCTCTCCGTTAATAGCGGTAACCAACCACCCCCGGCCCGATTTTTCGGTCAAGTTACGGCCGTTGGCATGTAGTGCTCTGCCAGTTGAGCTACGCGCCCAAGTTTTGTTGCAAGTTGCAGGGGGCAAGTTGCAAGGGAAGAAAAGAATTTGGGCAGTATGGGATTGTTAATGTGCGAGGATTATTGAAATTGTGTCATAATGCAGCGTGAAATTGTCGTTATTTTGTCGGCAAACAGCAGCTATCGTTGTCG
>QQUD01000002.1 GCA_008501785.1 Chloroflexota bacterium | reverse complement strand
GTCAACTAGCTAGGAAGATGAAAACAATGATGTATCACAACTTTATCGTCATCGAGATTGGGTGAAATATATTCTAGATCGAAAGATGGTGGCTGCACCAGGAACGAGTTTTACTTATAACAGTGGTGCCACAATGCTGCTGGGGGGCATTTTGGAAAAGGCAACTGGGCAATCGGTGGAAGATTATACGGCCGTTACCCTCTTCAAACCTCTAAAAATTACAAAATGGCAATGGGATCGAACGCCCAAAAAGCACTCAAATACCGGTTGGGGCTTACATTTACGACCACTAGACATGTTGAAATTTGGGCAGTTGTACTTACAACAAGGGAACTGGCAGGGCAAACAAATCATTTCACAGGAATGGGTAACGCAATCAACCCAACCCTCCGTTTACATGGATAATTACAACTATGCATATCAATGGTGGCGTTTTACCGACAATAACCCCATCGTATCCGATCTAGCACAGAATGATATTTATTACGCCTGGGGATACGGGGGTAATTTCATCTTTATCGTACCCCACTTGGATTTAATTGTGGTGACAACTGCCGAAAATTTTGACAATAGCGCTCAGTTTTTCCCAGCTTTAGTCGATCACATCTTTCCAGCATACAATTAGTTCCAATCAACGCTCCTCGTAGGACAACCGCTGTTTTGTCCAAGCTGTAGTGGTCAAGACAGCGTCTTAACCTACAAACTCTGTGGATTACCCAGTCCATGGGAACTTCTTTTCTGTCTTTATGGTGAAACAAATGACACAAGATGAACTACTTTTTGAATTTGAATCGTTTAGAGGCCAATTGAAATCTTTTGTATTGAGAATGACTGCCAGTGTGCAAGATGCTGAAGACATTGTGCAGGATACTTACATCAAAGCTCATGCCAAAATTGATACATTCAAGGGTCAATCTTCTCTCAAAACCTGGGTTTTTGCGATTGCATCTAATCTTGCCAGAGACCTGCTGCGCTCCAAAAAGCGCTGGCCCGAAAATGTAACAGATATTTGCAAGGACGCAGCAATGAGCAATGTCCAATTCTTTGAAGAAGCCATGCAAATTAAAGCCACATCACCCCAAGGCCATTTTGAAATTAAAGAGCATATCGCGTTTTGCTTCACCTGTGTTTCCAAAGCGCTACCCTTAGAGCAGCAGTTAGCACTGTTTTTGAAGGAAGTGTATGGGTTCAAAATCAAAGAGATCGCGCACATCATCGATCAGAGCGATGCGATGGTGAAGTATCACTTGCATGTGGGTCGCAGCAAAATGATCGAGGTGTTTGATCACCGGTGTTCGCTAATCAACAAACAAGGCATTTGCCACCAATGCACTGAACTCAACGGCATCTTCAACCCCAAACAAAAAGCACAAGAAGAGCTAGTAAAGATTAAAATGGTCAAAGAAGCAGGCAATCAAGATAAAGAAGATTTATTTGATTTGCGCATGAAAATTTTGCAGGAGCTAGATCCGTTTGAATCGGGGGCGGCTGAATTGCAATTGCACCATTTAGAACACAATCGACAGGTAATGGAAAAGCATTTGGAAGCTGGCCCATAAAATGCCTATCATTTTTAAACGCTCGTTCGTCTAAAAAACAGAGCTTCAGATTGAAGCAATTATTTATCGTAAAAAAGGAGATAAAAATGAATCATTTATCTGCAGACGGAAAGGCGACGACGACAAAAACGATGTTTAGTCGAGAAACGGCCGTTTCCATCCAAATTCAAGCCAACCCCTCAGTCATCTGGCAATTACTCACCAACGCATCCGATTTCCCCCGCTGGAATTCCACAGTCGTTTCCATTGAAGGTGACATCAAACAAGGCCAGACAATCAATCTCAAATCAACGCTCGATGAAAAAAGAATCTTCAAATTAACAATCAAAGACGTCGATCCCGAACGTCGGCTCGTCTGGGGGGATCGGCAAGGAAACCGGGTGTACACACTCACAAAAGGTGAAGGAGACACCGATACATTTTCAATGGTAGAAAAGATTGGCGGCCTCATGTTCCCTATGTACGGCAGCTTCATTCCCCCATTTGACGAAGCTTTCGAGCAATTTGCCGCAGATTTAAAGAAAGAATCCGAAACCATTCAAAACGCCCCCGATTAGGTAATCGCAAACAGCTTCCTAATTTCTTAAACGCAGATTTCGCAGATTTAGGACGCAGATTTCACAGATTTATTTTTATTTTTCTCTTAAATCTGCGTCATCCGCTTCACAATCCACGTCATCTGCGTTTTTTTCTTTCTCAGATAGCTCATTGCTAATTACTCACCAGAAATTCAGATTAATGGCATTCCTAAAGCGTCAGAAACGGCGCTTTTTCCTTTGCCATTCTGTTCACCGACGCGCAAGTTACACTAAATTTTGATATGATTAAGAAAAGGAGCAAGGTGCAGGGAAAAGTTTTTTGCCCCCTGCACCCTACTTCAAAAAGGAATCCTAAAACATGACAAAAACCTCAACCTCTTTACAACGAACCAAAACGACTGAAGATGAAAAACTGCTCAAATCGCCCATCGCTGAGCCGATCCCATTTACGCAAACAGACACATGGCGGGTGATGCGCATTATGGGTGAATTTGTAGAAGGGTTTGAATCACTGGCAGAATTGGGACCAGCCGTAACAATTTTTGGCTCGGCACGGACAAAGCCGGGAGAGGCGCAGTATGAAACGGCCGTTTCCGTTGCCCAACTACTCGGCGAAGCAGGCTACACCATCATCACTGGCGGCGGACCCGGCATCATGAGAGCGGGGAACCAAGGGGCCAAAGCTGGGAATACCGTTTCCGTCGGTTTAAACATCGAACTTCCATTTGAGCAAAATCTCAACCCCTACATCGATCTCTCCGTAGATTTTCGCTACTTCTTTGCGCGCAAAACAATGCTCGTC
>QQUD01000868.1 GCA_008501785.1 Chloroflexota bacterium | reverse complement strand
TTGTGGTCGGTGAGGATGAGACGCGCGCCAGATTGCTGCAGGATGGTTGTGGTACGTGCTGGGGGGTAGGTAGGATCGAGTGGAACCCAAATTTTGCAAGCTTTGGTGCTGCCAATCAGTGCGGTAATCTGGAAAATGCCTGGATCAAACAGCAGGCCAACAGGTTCAGTCTCGCGGCCAATGACATCAATTATGGCTCGTGCCAATTGATTTGCCTGTTGATTTAGTGTTTCATAGGTGATGGCATAGTTGGGCGTTTGCACGGCAATGTGCTTCGGATAGTGGACTACCTGTTTCTCAAATCGGATGGGTGCTGATGTTTGTGTGTCTTCTTTGGGGAAGTGAATAAATGATGGTGGTGTTGGGACCTGAACTCGCTTCATGAATTCTCCAATGCGTTCGATGTGATTTTGTGTCATGAAATGTTCACGTCACTATTTTAATGTGGCGGCTACTTCATTTCAAAAGTTAACATCAAAAGTTAACAAGGCAATTGCACCGTGCAATTCCGGGTGCTGATTTTATTATGAACAATGAAGTTACGAACAAGCTTTCGTCTTGCTATCTGAGGTATTCAAAAATGCACCTCGTAGGACAAAACGCTGTTTTGTCCAGGGGTAAAATGGCGCTGGGTCAAGACAGTGCCTTGACCTACGATGGGCGTTATGCTGTTGCTGCCTCATCAAATTGAATGCGGAAGTGGAAACGCAAACGGCCGATTTGGATCAGATCGCCGTTTTGCAATTGGCGAGGGGCTAAACCAAGTCGGGTGTGGTTGAGGAATGTACCCGATGTGCTGCCTTCGTCGTAGAGCCAGTAACGGCCGTTTCTTTTTCGAATTCTGGCATGTAAGGGTGCAACCGTTTTGTCTGTTAGCACCAGTTGTGCCGCCGATTCCTCTCGACCAATGAGCATGTTGTCTTGCGTCAGCGTTAACTCAGCTTCCGGTAACAGGTCTGGATCGAGCAGTTCGAGCAGTGCTGTGTGTGGCCCGAGTGGTGGTTCGTCGGTTTCAGTGCTGGGGGGAGGGGAAACGGCCGTTTTCACACGTGGCTGTGGTGGCGGTGCAGCCAAAATCGTGCGATTGCGGCGCAGCCATCCTAAAAACAACAAGATGACGACTGCTAACACGAGCGCAAGCCCACCCAAAATCAAGTTGTCACGGGGAATCGTCTCCAATGGAGAGGTGGGTGTGGGTGTGGGCGCGATGGTGGGGATGGGCGTTGGCGTGGGCGGAGTCGGCCGTTCTGACACAATTGTGACGAGTTGGGGCGACGACTCACCGGTCAGGTTTAACGTGTCTGTGACCTGCACGACCAATTCATACGCACCCGTATCACTATTTTGGATATTCCACGTCAGCATCAGGTTGCCAGATGCATCTGGCTGAAGCTGGTCTGGCAAAAATTGGGGGATGCCATTCACCAATAGCGTGATTGCAGACACTGTGCGCGGAATGCCATCAGGCCATGAGACAGTGACCTGAATTGGTTCAAATGTGGGAACCAGTTCGGAGAGGAGTGAATCAACGGCCGTTCCCACCCGCCGTACAACATCACTTTCAACTTGCAGGGTGACTGCTGGGGGCTGCAAATTAAGTGCAATTTCGGTGGCGGCTGTGGCGTCGCCAATGTTGACAGTGAGGGGAAAACGGCCGTTTTTCGTCAGCAGCGATTGGTATGTAATTTGCGTTTGGTTTGCCTGTCGCTGCCAAACTAAATAAAACGGGTCTGTGGCTTCAACAGTGGCAATTCGTTCGTAGCTGCCACGTGTTGGATCTGCCAGCCTAGTGATGCTGTTGATTTCAGTGGTGGTCACATCGCTGCCCAGAATTGCGCCAAAGATGGCAACCTGCCGTTCAACTGCTTGGGCAATCAATTCGTCATAGGCAAGCTGTTGGCTTAATTGGCTGGCATCGCTGAACAGCAAAATGGCTTGAAAGCGGTTGTCTGTTTGCAGCGTTTGCGCCTTCGTCAGGGCGGTAAGCATCATTTGGTTGATGGGGGTGGCGGGTTGGGGCAGCGGCGTGTAGTTGTTGATAGCGGCAATCACGTCGGCGGGTAGGGTGGCGGCGTCGAGGAGAATACGGCCGTTTTCGCTATCTGCATCATCTGGCACAATGATTGTCACCCGGTCTAGCCCCGTTGGACTCATAAACCGGGTGGCAAAACGGGTGATGCTCTCTTGTGTTATTTGCAAACGGTTTTGTTCGCTGCCATCTGTTGCAAGGATGCTTTCATTGCTGTCAATAACAAAAATAACGTCAAACCCTACCGGCACAGATTGCAAGTTTACGTCGCCAATGGGGATCCCATTTTCGCGCAAGCTGAGTCGCGTTACCTCACCGAGTGGGACAGAGCGTAAATCGGCCGTTTGCAAATTGAGCTGCACTGTTGGGAAATGCGAAATATCTGGCGACCCCAAACGCAGCAAGATACCTGATTGTGCTTGAACGGAAGTGACTCTAATAAGGTGGAACAGTAAACCGAGCAACAATAAAATGATGCGAGTGGGAGCTGGTTTTTTTGCTACGTTTTGCCTATTTTGCATGACGTTTGGATGATGAACTGCCTGTTTTATGTTTACTTTATGCGTTCGGTTTGATATTATAACACGGACATGATTTTGAAAAGAATGAACCATGTCTGCTTTCAACAACTCTTCGTCTTTGTGTTTGTAAACCGCAGAAAGTTTTTGGATGAAAAAGAAGCAATTTCTCTGCGGTTTACTCAAGTAATCGGCTGAAAACTTATTCGCTATATTCCAAAAACTTCTTGCCGATTACATAAATCTTAACGACAGGAATCTATCATGAAACGTGCGTTTTTGCTCCCATTTGGCTTGTTACTCATAGTTGGTTTGTTGATTTCGGGAACGGACGTTATTGCACAAGACGATCCCA
>QQUD01000632.1 GCA_008501785.1 Chloroflexota bacterium | reverse complement strand
ACCCTATTTTAGATGTGATTGCCCGACTTGCCTTGCACGGGCCGGTGCAGGTGATTGTAGGCGGCAATCGTTTTGACGCGCACCGGCTGGCTCGTGTGATTCGTCGCCATACCGTTCAATTGGATGAGACATTGGCACGGATTCAGCAGGCACGGCCGTTTACCTGTCATCAAACCATTGCCCTCCTTGCCGACACCCAACCGGCCACGCCCATCGTCATGATTGACATGCTCAATACCTTTTACGATGAAAACATCTCTGACGCGGAGAGTGCGCGGCTGGTCGGTATGACGGTCAATCATTTGTGCGGATTGGGTAAGCAAGCACCGGTGTTGCTCACGCTGCGACCACCAACCACACCTGCACGTGCTGGTTTAATCAAAATTGTACAGGGCATTGTAGATTGGGTTTATGTGTACGATGCACCTGAATCGGGGCATCAGCCGCCCCTTCTCTTTTAAATCGTTGTACGGGCGGGACGGCACGGCATAACCACCGCCAAAACAAAGAACCTTATCTCCGTGCCGTCTCGCCCTCTTGTTGTGCGGAACGGCACGGCATAACCACCGCCAAAACAAAGCACCTTATCTCCGTGCCGTCTCGCCCTCTTGTTGTGCGGAACGGCACGGCATAACCACCGCCAAAACAAAGAACCTTATCTTCGTGCCGTCTCGCCCTCTTATTGCGGGCGGGAGGGCGAGGAAAGTCGAAGGTTGGGGGAAGGGCGAGACAGGTCGGAGACATCGTTATTTGTTTGGCAGAGATTTGGCCGACCTGTCCCGCCCGTACAGAATGTTGTTGTGAAAAAGGTAGGTATCGTGGGACGAACATTGCAGACGACGAATCAATTGATTTTGAATGAAGCGGTCAATTTTAGTAATTTCAAACGGGCGCTGCGGGCGGATGATCAGAAGCTGTTTGATGCGCTGTTTGCACAGGCGCGGCAGCATACGGCGGCAATTAGCATGGCAGATCATGCCTTGCCATTTGAGAGTATTTTGCTGGCGATGCTGATTGAGCAGCAGCGGCAAATTGAATCATTACAAAAGAAACTCAATGCCTGTTGAACAAGCCGGTTGGCTGCTGGATGTATATGCACACGCACACAGCGGCATCGTTTTGTGGCTGTTGGGGGATGATGGGGAGCGGTATCAATTCCATTACCCGCTGCGCACGACGTTTTATGCGGCTGGTGCGTTTTCTCTATTGCGAACTTTGTGGAAGTATTTGCGCACACTCCCTATTCCACCCCAACTTTCGCGCATGCGGCGGCAGGATTTGTTTGATGGGCTGATTGATGTGATGGCGATTGAGGTGGATACGGCCGTTCAGCCCCACCTTTTCCGCCACATCCAATCGATGTTTCCCGACCTCGATTATTTTGATGCCGATATCCCCGTGTCGGTGCAGGTGGCGGCACGGTTTGACGTGTTTCCGACGGCGCGGTGTCGTATGGTGGTGGCGCAGCAGACGGTGTTGGAAATGGAGCCGCTGAACTCACGCTGGCAGGTGGATGCGCCCTTGCCGCCGCTGCGCGTGATGACGATTGCACCCAACGTGGACCCATCACACCGTCAGCCTGATGCAATTCAAATTGGGGTTGGGGCGCAGGTAAACAGCTACGGGTTGAAAAACGGCCGTTTTCTCCTCCTCACCCTGCAAGCCAAACTCAAACGGCATGACCCTGATTTGATTTTAACGAAGTTTGGTGATGCGTGGCTGTCCCCGTATTTGCGGCGAGTGGCAGCGGAAACGGCCGTTCCCTTTAATCCCAGTCGTGATGCAGAACGGCCGTATTTACACAAAAAAGCGAACAGCTACTTTACGTATGGGATGGTGCTGCACCGGGCGGAACAGACTTATTGTTACGGCCGTTACCACATCGACATCAAAAACGCGCTGCTCTTCAACGAATATGACATGCACGGTGTTATCGAGCAGGCGCGTGTGACTGGGATGCCTGTGCAAGAAATGGCGCGGCGCAGCCCCGGCGCGGGCATCACCGCCATGCAGATGATTACTGCGCTGCGGCGTGGCATTATGGTTCCGTACACCAAGCAGCAAGCAGAATATTATAAAAGCGCGCGCACCCTGCTGCGTTCAGATCGGGGTGGAATGGTGTATCAACCGCAAATCGGCTTGCACACTGATGTTGTGGAAATTGATTTTGTCTCGATGTACCCTAGCATCATTTCACGTTTCAATGTGTCTCCTGAAACTGTGAATGTGACGAGTAACGAGATGGCGATTGTGCCAGAACTGAACATGCCGATTGACCAATCAAAGCGTGGATTGCTGCCCGAAACGCTGCAACCTATTTTGGAAAAACGAATTATGATTAAAACGCAGCTTAATGATTTATCTAAACAAGATTGTCGCTATCGGCCGTTGAAGTCACGATCTACGGCGTTGAAGTGGCTGCTGGTGGTGGCGTTTGGGTATGCGGGGTACAAGCGAGCACGGTTTGGTCGCATTGAAGCGCATGAAGCAATTACGGCGTACAGTCGTGAAGCATTGCTGCGGGCCAAGGAAGCGGCTGAATCACTGGGGTACGAGGTGGTTCACATGTACGTGGATGGGCTGTGGGTGAAGCGCAAGGGGGTGAAGACGAAAACGGCCGTTCAGCCTCTCCTCGACGAAATTGAACGTGTCACTGAATTGCCGATTGCACTCGAAGGGTTTTACAAGTGGATTGCGTTTTTGCCGTCGAAGCTAGATGCACGGATTCCGGTCCCGAATCGCTACTTTGGTGCATTTGAGCATGGCGAGCTGAAAATACGCGGCATTGAGCTGCGCCGTCACGATACGCCGCCGTTTGTGGCAGATGTGCAGCGGGCTATTTTGGAGATGTTGGGGGTAACGGCCGTTCTTGACGACTGCCTGATGCAAATCATTGACCATGTGC
>QQUD01001015.1 GCA_008501785.1 Chloroflexota bacterium | reverse complement strand
AGCGTATTGTGGCCACGACCAGGCAAAGAGCCAGACAGATCACATATGAAAACCTATCGCACTTGTTTACCGTAGAAGGAAGATTGTTTCTGGATAATCTTCTGGAGGTGTCCACTGACAATTATCGGACACCGCTTGCCTGGCTGCAACGGTTGCCCACCGATCACACGGCTACGCAAATCAATGAAACGTTGGCCAAGATTCGTTTCCTTCAAGAGGCTGGAATAGCAGACTGGGACTTGAGCAGCATTAATCCCAACCGGCTGAAATTTTTGGCCAGTATTGGCAGTCGATCAACTAATCAGCAGTTACAGCGTTCAACAACATTGCGGCGATACCCTGTCCTGACCGCATTTTTGAAACAAACATTGTTTGATTTGACAGACATTGCCATCGATCTGTTTGATGCAAATCTCTGGGAACGACATACTGATGCTAAAGCAGAGCTAGATGAAATGAGATTGCAAGCAGCCAGGTCAACCAATGAAAAACTGCGCACGTATAAAAATGTGGTTTCTCTTGTCATGGACAGAAGTATCCCAGAAGAGGTTCTTCGATCCACCATTTTTTCCCGCTACCAGAAGCAACAATTAGAACAACTATTGACAGAAACGGAAAGTCTCATCCGACCGAAACAGGATGAAGCTATTGACCTGTTAGCCAATCGCTACAGCTATATTCGCCGCTACGGGCCGGCATTCCTGGAAACGCTCAACTTTCAAGCGCATAAACGTGCAAAATCGCTCTTGCAAGCCGTTGGTGTTTTACAAGAACTTAATGGATCCGGAAAACGAAAGGTTCCCGAAGATGCACCAACAGATTTTATTACAAATGCCTGGTGGGAGTATTTGACAGATCAGGTTGGTAACCTGAGTCGTCGCTACTATGAATTAGCGGTGTTGTGGGAGTTGCGATTGGCGTTGCGTTCTGGAGACATCTATGTAGATCACGCCCGTCGTTATGCGGATCCAAATATCTATCTGATTCCGCTTAATACCTGGCCAATACAACGTGAAGAGGTAGTGCGTCTTACGCAAACGCCCATTGATGGAACGGCTCGATTGCAGGAGCGGGAAGCTGAGTTGAGAACCCTGGCTGAACGAGTAGAACCATTATTCGCTAACCACAAAAGTTGGCTGCGCGAAGATGATGGTAAATGGGTGTTATCACCGTTGCAAGAGGAAGGGCGTCCAAAATCGGCCGAAGATTTGGAAAATGAATTGGTCGCCAGGCTGCCTCGATTGGATATTACCGATCTATTGATTGAGGTTGATGCTTGGACTGGGTTCAGTCGTCATATAGACCACACTTCTTTGGGAACCCCCACGGGATCTGAGGAGGAGTTGACTTACCTGTATGCCGCTTTATTATCTCAGGGTTGTAATTTCAGCCTTGCCCAAATGAGTCGATCTAGTCTGTTGACTTATCACCAACTGGTTTATATCAACACCTGGTTTATTCGAGAGGAGGTTCTCAAAAAAGCCAATACAGTCCTGGTCAATTACCATCATCAATTAGCTATCAGTCGCCTCTGGGGCATGGGCACTCTGTCTTCATCAGATGGACAAAGATTGCCGGTGACTGGCAAGAATCGAAAGGCCCGGACGCTTCGTCGCTATTTTGGTTATCGCCGCGGTGTGACATTTTACACCTGGACAAGTGACCAGTTCAGTTTGTATGGAGGAAAAGCGATTGCTTCCACCGTTCGAGATGCCACTTATGTGCTTGATGAAATTCTAGCGAATGAAACAGAGTTGCCCATTTTGGAACATAGCACCGATACTAGTGGCTACACAGAAATCATCTTTGCACTTTTCGATCTGCTGGGACTAACGTTTACTCCACGCATCAAGGATTTGGCTGCCCAACAGCTTTATCGTACAGACAATATCGATTTAGCAGACTTGCCACATGTGAGATCTCGGCTTTCAAAACGAGCAAACACCAGTCTATGTGTAGATATGTGGGATGAATTTCTTCGTCTGGCAGGTAGTTTAAAGTTAGGGTGGGTAACAGCATCACTGGCCATTCAAAGAATTCAGGCATCCTCTCGAAAGAGTCAATTTATGCGAGCGTTACAGGAATACGGCCGTTTAATTAAAACAATACATGCTCTGGGATGGTATGAAAGTGAAGAGAAACGACGTTGGGCCAATCGACAGCTAAACAAAGGCGAGTCCATCCATTCCCTTAAAGCCCATTTGCTCGTTGCCAATCGGGGTATTCTAGGCCGTAAAACAGATGACGGGCTGCAACATCAAGTGCAATGTCTTAACCTGTTAACAAATGCAATCATTATTTGGAACAGTGTTTACATGACAGAGGCTCTGGAACAAATGAAGCAGGAAGGATATGTTGTCGATCCACAGGACCTACGCCACATTTGGCCAACTCGTTTTGAGCATATCAATGTTTATGGACGATACCAATTTAATTTAGAGGAGGCGCACTCAAGAGCTGGGCTTCGAGCATTGCGCGATCCCGATGATATTACCTCCTAACTAAAGGATAATATCAGAATTATCCAACTGGGATTGGCGTATGAGTCCCATCCGTGCAAAGATTTCGGATGTGGTTAGCATAACTGTGGATTAGTTTATCTAAAATAATTTTCGTTAACGTCATCATTGCAAAATCGTATCTTACAGTCCGCCGATTTGGACAATGATAAGCAGAAGATACACACCACATAATTTAGAAGAAACAGCCTGGTAGCACAGCCGGGCTGTTTTTGATTTCGTAGCTAATCAAGGCTAACAAGGACGAATAGGAGTGTCAAAACGCTGTGTTTTGTGGTCTGTTTTTCTTTGGCTTAAACTAAGCTCGGAAATTTCTTGCCGCTATTATTAGGGGAAATATTCTCCTTATCAAATGTTTATTCGTTGATCAATTTATTGATGGATGAAGTAAAT
>QQUD01000160.1 GCA_008501785.1 Chloroflexota bacterium | reverse complement strand
AATTGGCGTAACTTATGATTTGTTTTGTCTTGCAGCACCAATTGCCTCACAGATTGCACCGATTTTTTCAAATTCTGGTTTAATCGGCGTATACTCACAATCAATCAACGAATTACAGCTAATTGAGGGAAACAGAATGGACTTACGTTTAACGAATAAAGTTGCCATTGTTACCGGCGCAGGGCAAGGTATTGGAGCGGCCATTGCCATAACATTGGCGGCTGCGGGTGCAAAAGTGACAGTTAATGACATCAATCCAGATCGCGCAGAAAAGGTAGCCTCACAAATTAGGACTGCTGGTGGTCAAGCTATTGCTGTGATTGGCGATATTTCCAATAAATTTCAATGCGTCAATGTGGTGGAAACCACGCGCAGTGAGTGGGGGCAGCTCGATATTTTGGTGAATAATGCGGGCGTGATGCCGCAGGTGTCTGTCTTGAAAATGGATGAATGGGATTGGACCCGGTGTATAGACGTGAATTTGAAAGGCACTTTTTTTATGACCCAGCTTTGCAGCCGCGTTATGTCTGATGAGAATGGCGAGCGGGGTGGCGTAATTGTGAATATTGGCGCGGCTGATGGGGTTGTAGTGGCATTGCCAGGACGGTCGGCGTATGCAGCGGCGAGTGCGGGGATTGTGGGGTTTGCAAAAGCGTGTGCGCGGGAATTGGCTGAGTTTGGAATTCGGGTCAATACTGTTTTGCCCGGTGCGATTGAAACGCCCATGAATGCGCACCGAATGGATGAGGAAACGGCCGTTTTCACCGCCCAAATCCCTCTCGAACGACTCGGCCAAGCTCAAGAAGTGGCCGACACCGTACTCTTTTTATGTGCCGATAGCAGCCGTTATGTGACGGGAACAACAATTACTGTTGATGGTGGTGAGGGAGCGTAAGGGTATGCAGTTTGTGAATCAGTATTCGGCCATTTTTGCGTTAATCATTCCTTTTGGGTTGATTGGACTGGCCATTTCATTGCGGCGAAATTCGACTATCAGCCGTTTGGTCGGTGGCGTCGGGTTGCTCCTTTTTACTGCTGTTGGGTTTTTCCTGGTTCAGCCAGAAACCAATAATAGTTCTGCTAATGATGTGGCGTTGCTGCTGAATGCTGCGCCGGGACAACCCGTTTTCATTGAACTCTACTCCGATTATTGAGCGGCGTGCCTGCGGGCCAGACCCATCGTGGATGGGCTAGAAGCTGAGTGGGGCGAATCTGTACGGGTAGTGCGACTCAATGTGCATGATGCAGAGGCAAAACCATTGCTGGCGGAGCTTGATTTTCGGTTTACGCCTACCTTTATTTTGCTTGATGAATCAGGGGCAGAAAGCTGGCGCACGTTTGCGACGCTTGAGCCTGATGTTGCAAGAGATCAAGTACGCTCAATTCAGATGGGAAAATAATTAATTATTTTCTTCCTTCTTTTCATTGAAGGATTTCTTTGTCTCAAATGAGTATGGTTGCTCAGGTCATAATTCCTTGTAAACTCGTTGTTATGTCTGCAAACACAAATAATCATTTTCAAAAAGTTTCGCCACATGTGCATCTTTTTTTTATGGATGGGGTGGGTATGGGCGATGCTGATCCCGCGAGCAATCCGTTCGCAACGGCGATATTACCGAATTTGGATGGGCTGTTGGGTGAAGGCTGGTGGGTGAAGGGAAACGGCCGTATCGCCACCCCACGCGCCACGCTCATTCCCACCGACCCCAATCTGGACATGCCAGGACGTCCGCAAAGCGCGACAGGGCAAGCAGCGATTCTCACCGGGCGCAATGTGCCGCAGTTGATTGGTGAACATTATGGCCCTAAACCGAATGAAGCGGTGCGTCTGGAGATTCAAAAAGGGTCGCTGTTTCAAGATGTGGTTGATGCAGGCGGGCGGGCGGCGTTGATTACGCCGTATCCGCAAGGATTTTTTGATGCAATTAACAGTGGTAAGCGGCTGCTGTCGTCAGTACCATTTTCGGCAACCAGCGCCGGTTTGGCGTTGATGACGGCGGATGATTTGCAAAACGGCCGTGCCGTTAGCCCCGGCTTCACCGGTCAAGCGTGGCGGACACATCTTGGCTATGATGACATGCCTATTATGACGCTGCATGAAGCTGGTCAGAAAATTGCTGCGATTGCCCAAACGCATCATTTCAGCTTTTTTGAACATTGGCCGAGTGATCGCAGCGGGCATCGTGGCCCATTGGCAGAGGCGGTGGCGCATTTGGAAATGATTGATGGCGCATTGGGCGGTTTGTTTGATGCCTGGGATGATGAAAATGGACTGTTGATCATTACCAGCGATCACGGCAATATCGAAGAAAAAAACCATCGTCAACACACACGCAACCCAGTACCTACCATTTTGATGGGTCGGAATCATGCTGAATTAAGTCAACAGGTTACTGATCTTTCGGACATTGCCGGTGTGGTGCGCCATATTTTACAATTAGTGAATCACGAATAGCACGAATTGACGAATAACACGAATAAAGGTAAGCGTTCGGTCCTAGAGGTGCGTCGCACCTGAACGGTTATGATTAAAGAAAAGAATTCGTGTCATTCGTTCGTTTGTGCCATTCGTGATAATAAAATTTGTGATACAAGGGGAGTATAATGCCCATTTCTTCAGAAGATTATCGTGATGCTTTACGCCATTTTCCGGCCGGTGTGACAATTGTGACGTTAAAAGCAAAGGGTGAAGATAAACCTCATGGCTTGACGGTATCGGCCTTTGCCTCGGTCTCGCCATCACCGCCACTCATTATGGTGGCGATTGATCATCATGCAGAAAGTTATGCATTGATGGAGCAAGAAGGCACGGTGTTTGCTGTTAATATTTTGCCAGAAGATAAAACGGAACTTTCGAACCGGTTTGCCTGGGTTGATGATGCGGATCGGTTTGATGAAGGGGATTGGGGAACGGCCGTTACCGGTGCCCCCATCCTCAAAGATGCATTAGCATGGCTAGACTGCACAATTCACGCTCGTCACGATGTGGGAAACAATACCATTTACGTCGGTCATGTCCAGGCCAGCAGCGTCCCTCGTCCTGACGAAGCCCCACTAATTTACTGGAATCGAGAGTATCAAAAGCTAGACCTTGGTGAATAGTGAGCAGTAAACGGTGAGCAGTAAACGGTAATCGGTAAACGGTAATCGGTTTACCACTTACCACTTACCAATTACCGCTCACTATCCTCTTCCAACCCAATCGCCATCAAATACCCCCGTGCTCGTTCAGTTAACGGATAACGGTTGACGAGTTTCCAGAACCGTGGCCCGTGATTGGCTTCTTCGAGGTGGGCAATTTCATGCATGATGACGTAATCGCGCACCCACTTGGGCATCCTTGCCAGTCGATGGCTAATGCGAATGGTGCCGAGTGAGGGGGTACAGCTGCCAAATCGTTTGTTCTGGTTGGTGACGTAGCGGATGGATTGCCATTGAAGACGGCCGTTAAAAAACTCCCGGTTCATCTCTTGTGCCCGCTGCTCTAATTCGGCATCTGTTTGTGGAATTTGGCGCGTGCGTTTCTTCAATCGCTTTTGCAGCTTTTCGATGATTGGGGCTAAGTCAGCATCATTCATTACCGCAGGTGCGCGAACGACCAGTACCCCATTTTTTAATTCGGCACTTACTGACTTCTTGCGCTTGGCACTTCTAATAATTTCTATTGGCCACTGTCCATTTGAATCTGTCATGCGGATAGTATATAGTTTTCTCATTCAAAGACGAAAGGATGAAAATCATGGCCGGGATAGATGTGATCCCACTAGAAAGAGCAACCGGTTTTTTGAAAAAAGAGTATGAAGCGGCAATGAAACGGGCTGGCCGCATTTGGTGAATTGTGAGTATATTTTATCTACTGAATTCGCGCCCCACGCCAAGGACATCCGTGCCGAGGTTGCCAACGATTTGGGACTGAATGATGATGCTGAAGTCGATATTTTCTGCTAAATACCCTTTTATGATCACTACTCATTTACAGGTAAGACGTTTATAATCGCCAATACTTAGGCAAAAAGCAACGTCACACGACTCATACAATGCCTTTTATGCAAGTTGTTATATTGAATAAGCAAGGTAAAGTTATGTGGGTTGGAATTATAAAAATGGAAGGATAATTAATGACCGGAGCAAGTGGTCAAGCGCAAGATTTGCAAAAGCAAGTCCAGAATCTACAAAACGAGTTAAACCAATTACGAACAAACAATCAAGCGATTTGGTATTTGCTGGTTCAAATTGGGAATAGGCTGCAACGTGCGTCTACTTCTGTGAAAACGGCCGTTTCCAGCCTTATGGACTACGACATCTTTTGGGACGAAACCACCCAATATGAATTTTTGCAAGCGATTGACAGCAGCACAGATGAACTGTCCGATCTAATTGTCTTAATGACCCTCGCGTTTCGCAGCCAAGCAAAAACCTTGGAAATCGAAACCGAACCAAACATGCTCCAAGAAATTTTGGTCACAATTCAGGACAACTTTGCTAAAAACGAACGCGGCGTCAAAATAGCTGCCAACTATCCTCCTGATGGAAAGCCGATCCTGGTTGATTATCAATACTTGTCTGTCGCTTTAGGGTTACTCATTGAGGCCATCATTAGCGAAGATAAAGAAGTGACCCAACTCTCTCTTCAGGTTACAGAATCAACAACAGGTTGGCAATTGCAGATTGATGATTTGAAACCATCAATAATTTCGATAATTCTTCAATTATTTGCACAATCAAATGATATTTCCACAATCGTGCATCAAATTTTGCCCGAAAACACGCTTAAACTAATGACTGCTTGTCGAATCCTTTATTTGCAAAACATTGAATTATGTCGGCAAAATACAGCAGAAAAAAACACGACACTTTGTTTGTCTATTCCTATTGCTATCAATCTTGCATCAACGCAGCAACTGTAGTTTTCTTCCTTTGAAGAGGTTATCTCTGGCATTGTAGCTTAGACAAAATGACTTCAACAAAAATATTGTTAATCAATGACGATCCGAATATTTTGCGTACATTACGACGGAATCTGGTAAGCCGTGGTTATGAGGTTTCGATTGCCTTTGATGGCGAAGAAACGCAATTAATGATTTCGGATACAGACTTTGACCTTCATATTCTCAATTTAGATTTCAACACATTGGATGCAGATGGTTTAGCCATCTGTCGGCAAGTACGCGAAGCTAGCTTGGCACCCATTATTGTGCTGTCTACAGTTGGTTCCGAAAAGATGAAAATCGATGCGTTAGATTTGGGTGCAGACGACTACCTGGTTATGCCTTTTAGCATGGGAGAATTTTTAGCCAGAGTCCGATCCACTTTAAGACGTTGGGCGGCTTATCGAGTCGGTAAACCTCAAAAATTAAATCTGATTACGTCTGACGATTTGCTCATCGATTCCGATTCACGTCAAGTCACAGTCAATGGCAGCGAAATTCATCTGACACCAACTGAATATGACTTGCTGTATTATTTGGCAAAAAATGAAGGCAAAGTGATTACCCATCGTGATTTATTACAATCTGTTTGGGGGCCAGAGTACGGGGATGAACGGGAATACTTGCGCGTCTTTATTTCCCAACTGCGGCGCAAAATCGAGCAAGATACAATCCACCCCAAGCATATTTTGACAGAACCTGGGGTTGGGTACCGCTTCACCTAAACTAATTTTTCCTCTCTTCTTTTCTAACCAGCTTTTGCACAAGCAATCCTCCCACTTCATACACTGAAAAACCCTTATACTTTCTTTATTCTTTCTTTATGTAGCCCTTACCGCCTTTGTGATATTTTGAACAAAGTTAAGGCATTTTTTTGCTGTCAGAAAAGATGCCGGTTTGCACTTGCAGAAACACAATGTTTTTAGATTGTCATTCAAGCGCAAAATCATGAAATTTTCAAAGCTGTGGAGGCAACATAATGGCTAAAGCCTTAAAACAAACCAATTTATATGATTGGCACGTCGCACACGGCGGACGGATGGTTCCGTTTGCTGGCTGGGAGATGCCGGTGCAGTATCCAACTGGTCCCATTGAGGAACACCGGGCAACCCGTGAAGCGGCTGGTTTGTTTGACATTGATCATATGGGACAAATGGAAGTGCGTGGCCCCGATGCGGAAGCATTTGTCAATTGGCTGATCACGTATGACGTGCGCCAAATGGATCTGTACGATGCACATTACTCGTTGATGTGTTATCCCGATGGCGGGATTGTGGATGACGTTTTTGTGTATAAATTGTCTGATGCAGATGGAGGAGCTTATTTCTTCATCGCTATCAACGCCGACAACCGCAAAAAGGATGTCACCTGGGCAAAAACTCAAGCCGTTGGCTTTGACGTGACCGTTACCGACATCTCCGACGAAACGTACATGCTGGCTTTTCAAGGGCCGAAAGCCCCCGAGATTTTGGATCGGCTGACGCAAGTGAAATTGAGCGAAGTGCCACGGTTTACGGCCGTTTCCGACACCATCTTTGACGACGTACAAGTCCTGTTCGGCCGCACCGGCTACACTGGCGAAGACGGCTTCGAACTCTACTTCCCCGCCGAACACGCCGTTAAGGTGTGGGAAGGTATTCTAGCTGAGGGTGAAGCGGATGGCGTGATCGCAATTGGGCTGGCCGCCCGCGACAGTCTGCGCTTTGAACCCTGCATGCCGCTTTACGGCCACGAAATTGCAGCCGACATCTCGCCCATTGAAGCACGCCTTTCGTTTGCGGTGGGGTTTGACAAGAACTTCATTGGCCGCGATGCGCTGCTCAAGATTAAGTTGGAACGGCCGTCACGCGCTCTCGTCGGTTTTGAAATGATTGATCGAGGCATTCCGCGCCACGGCTACCCCGTTACCTACGAAGGCGAGGAAGTTGGGATTGTCACCACTGGCATGTTAGCCCCCACTTCGCAGCGCTTTGTCGGATTGGCCTATGTTCCCCGAAAGTTAGCCAAAATTGGCACACATTTTGAAATTGTCGTGCGTGGAAAAGCAAGGAAGGCTGTGGTGGTGAAACGGCCGTTTTATATCCCCGCCTACCGCCGCGAACAAATTAGCTATTAAGGAATTGCCCCTGTAGGGGCGCACCCTCGTGGTCGCCCTTTTGTGGTCGCACTCTTGTCCTCGTCCTCTCGTCATCACCCACGACAGGGCGGGTACAAGACCCGCCGCTACAGGTAATGTCTATTCCATAAAATCCTATTAAACCAATAAACAACAAACATTATCTGGAGACAAAACATGAAAATCGATTCACAAGCACGTTACACAAAATCCGATGAATGGGTTCGCAAAGAAGGAGACTTGATCGTCGCCGGTATCAGCGACCACGCACAAGATCAGCTGTCCGACATCGTTTACCTCGAACTGCCAGACGTTGGCGACGCATATAGCAAAGGCGATTCCTACGGCGTTATCGAATCCGTCAAAGCCGCAGCCGACCTCTACCTGCCCATGAGCGGCGAAATCGCAGAAATCAACGAGGCCATTATCGATGAACCCGAACTGGTCAACTCAGACCCCTACGGTGCCGCATGGCTCGTCAAATTCAAACCCAGCGATTTAAGTGAATGGGACCAACTTTTAACAGCCGCAGCCTACACCGAACACCTCGAATCAGGAGAGTAACCATGCCATTCCTTCCCACAACCGACACAGACCGGCTCGAAATGCTGGAAACCATTGGTGTCAAATCCGTGGCCGATTTATTTCACGATGTGCCGGAAGACAAACGATTTCCTGATCTGAACCTGCCCAAAGCAGCATCTGAAATGGAAGTCCTGGCCGAACTCAATGCATTGGCCCGTAAAAATCAAAGCACAAACAATGTCGCATCTTTCTTGGGAGCAGGTGCCTACAACCACTTCGTCCCCAGCGCCATTCCACATCTGGCAACACGCGGCGAATTCATCACCGCCTACACACCCTATCAGCCCGAAGTGAGCCAGGGCACGCTGCAAGCCATCTTTGAATATCAAAGCATGATGGCCGAATTAACCGGCATGGATGTCGTCAACGCCAGCCATTACGACGGAGCCACCTCAATGGCCGAAGCCGCCATCATGTCCCTCAACGCCACACGCGGTAAGCGCAGCAAAATCATCGTTTCGCCGACCATCGATCCACAATATCGGCGCACCTTACGCACCTACCTCCCTGGCGATGACGTGAACATCACTGGTGATGAAAATCTGCAAGCAACACTGGCTGATTTGAAAGGGATGCTCGATAAAAGCACCGCCTGCCTCATCGTGCAAAACCCCGACTTCTTCGGCGCATTGCTTGATGTAGACGGGTTGGCCGATGCTGTTCATGCCGTTGGCGCATTGCTTGTGGTCGTAGCAAATCCTATCATGAGCCTCGGCTTAATCACACCCCCAGCCGAATACGGCGCAGACATCGTTGTTGCTGAAGGGCAGCCGCTCGGCAGCGGCCTCAATTTTGGTGGTCCATATCTCGGTGTTTTTGCTGCCAATAAAAAATTAATGCGCAAAATGCCCGGTCGTCTGGTTGGCGAAACCACCGACACCGAAGGGCGGCGTGGATTTGTGTTAACCCTCACGCCGCGTGAGCAGCATATTCGTCGTGAAAAAGCGACCAGCAATATTTGTACCAATCAGGGCCTCGTGGCGCTCATGGCTGGCATGTACATGGCCTACATGGGCAAACAAGGCATCCGCGAAGTGGCCGAACAATGCTATCACAAAGCCCACTACGCTGCGGCCGCCATTGCCAAGCTGGATGGCTATGAACTCGCCCAAGACGGACCGTTCTTTAACGAATTCGTCGTTAAATGTCCCAAACCCGTCGCCGAAATCAATGCCGCATTGCTGCAAAATGAGATCATCGGTGGCTACGACTTGCAAAAAGATTATCCCCATGCTGAAAACGAAATGCTCCTCTGTGTAACCGAGATGAATTCTCGTGAGCAAATCGATCAACTGGTAGCCGCACTGGCATCGGCATAGAAGGAAACGAATCATGAATGAAAAACCAGAAACCTTACTATTTGAAATTTCTGTACCAGGCCGTACTGCCTACACGCTGCCAGAACTGGATGTGCCAGAAGCACCGATGCCGGAAGGCTATCTACGCGACGCAGTTGCATTGCCAGAGGTGAGCGAACTCGATTTTGTCCGTCACTACACCCATCTCAGCCAAAAGAATTATTCCATCGACACCGTTTTTTACCCGCTCGGGTCTTGTACGATGAAGTACAACCCCAAAGTGAATGAAAAAGCAGCTTCGATTGAAGGGTTGACCCAGGTGCATCCTTTGCAGCCCGAAGAAACTGTACAGGGCAGCCTGGAAATGATTTACAACTTGCAAGAAGCACTGGCTGAAATTGCCGGTTTCGCGCAAGCGAGTTTGCAGCCAGCAGCTGGAGCGCATGGTGAATTTGCTGGTGTGCTGATTATGCGAGCTTATCATGAAAGCCGGGGTGACTTCAAACGCAACAAGATTCTCATTCCTGACTCCGGGCATGGCACAAACCCCGCATCGAGCGCTATGAGTGGGTATACTGTCGTCGAAATTCCCTCAGATGACCGAGGCAATGTTGATATGGCAGCGCTGCAAGCAGCTTGTGACGACACTGTTGTCGGCATGATGTTAACCAATCCCAATACGCTGGGCCTTTTTGAAGAGCAGGTATTGGAAGTATGCCAAACCGTTCACGATTGTGGCGGCTTAATGTATGGTGATGGTGCGAATTTTAATGCGATTTTGGGCATTGCGCGTCCTGGCGATTTGGGATTTGATGTGATGCATTACAACCTGCACAAAACCTTTTCCACGCCACATGGTGGTGGTGGCCCCGGCAGTGGGCCAGTTGGCGTAACGGCCGAATTGGCACCCTTCCTCCCTGGCCCCATCGTCGCCAAAGAAGGCGATGCATACAAATTTGTCACCCCAGAGAAATCTATTGGACAAATCAAAGCATTTTACGGCAACTATGGCATTTTCCTACGCGCCTACACCTACATTCGCATGATGGGTGCCGATGGCCTGCGTGCTGTTTCCGAAAATGCTGTACTGAACGCCAATTACCTCATGAAAAAGGTGGCACCACATTTCAAGATTGCTGTGGATCGCACCTGTATGCATGAGTTTGTGGCACATGGTGATGTGGAAGGTACAGATGTCCGTGCATTGGATGTCGCTAAAAGACTGATTGATTATGGGCAGCATCCGCCAACAAACTACTTCCCGCTGATTGTACATGATGCATTGATGATTGAGCCGACTGAAACAGAAAGCAAAGAGACGATGGACGTTTTTGCAGATGTGTTGGCAAAAAACGCTGAAGAAGCACGAACCAACCCAGAATTGCTGCACTTGGCCCCAATGACAGCTCCTGTTACGCGCCTTGATGAAGTGACTGCTGCCCGTCGACCAGTTCTTTGTTACGTGGGGTAGAGATAAGAAATTAGTATGTCAGCATGTCAGCTAGTCAGTAAATCAGCTAGAGTTTTTCTGGCTGACATGCTGAAGTGCGGACATGCTGACATGCTTATAGGAGAATCAAAATGAGCAAGAAAGTTAGAGCTAACAAACACGTCAAGTTATATATTCCAGGGCCGACCGAAGTACGGCCCGAGGTGTTGGATGCACAAACAGATTGGATGATTGGGCATCGGATGCCGGAATGCCTGGACCTGATTGGCCGTATTCGACCTAAACTGCGTACCGTGTTTATGACGGAGAAGCGTGTGCTGATCAATGCTTCGACAGGTACGGGATTTATGGAAGCGGCGATTCGGAATGTGACCAACAAGAAAGTCTTGAATTGTGTGAATGGCGCTTTCAGTAAACGCTGGCAGGAAATCACTGTGGGCTGTGGTCGTGAAAATGAAGTGCTGGAAGCGGAATGGGGTCAACCTGTTTTGCCAGAAGCGGTTGCTGAAAGGCTCGCCAGCGGCGAGTTTGATGCGATCACGATTGCGCACAATGAAACGAGTACAGGCGTGACAAATCCGATTGAAGCAATTGCCAAAGTCGTGCGTCAAGCTCCGAATGGGGCAGAAATTATGATTCTGGTGGATGCTGTTAGCAGCATGGCTGGCGTCGCGATTCCGTTTGACGCATGGGATTTGGATGTGTTGCTCACGAGCAGTCAGAAGGCGTTCGCTTTACCAGCAGGCTTGGCATTTGCGGCTGTTTCTGACCGCGCGATGGCAAAAGCGAAATCCGTGCCGGGACGGGGTTGGTATTTTGACTTCCTGGTTTTGGAAAAATATTTGGTGAAGAATCAGACGCCAGCGACAACGGCCGTTTCCCTCCTTTACGCCCTCGACAAACAGCTCGACGATATGATGACCGAAGGCATGGAAAATCGCTATGCACGACATCTCGCCATGCGAGATCGCACCATCGAATGGGCCAAATCACGCGGTCTGACCCTGTTTGCACCGGAGGGCTACCGGTCGCCAACCGTAACCTGCATCAGCAACGACAATAATTACGACATTCCCGCACTAAACGCCTTCCTCCGCGAACGCGGCATGATCATCTCGAATGGGTACGGTGCGTTGAAAGGCAAGAACTTCCGCATTGCGCACATGGGTGATATGCAAATGGCAGATATGGAAGAACTGTTTTCCGTGATTGATGAATTTTTA
>QQUD01000793.1 GCA_008501785.1 Chloroflexota bacterium | reverse complement strand
CCATGCAGCAGCATAATTGGATTAAACGTCAAACCAGGCACATCCGGTATCTGCCAAAACACGACAAACGGAAAAATAACCGCCATCGTTGGCAGTGGTGTAAAGTGTGGACTTAGCTCATACACAAACTTTAGCTCATTCGGATCGACCGGATCTGCAGCAGCACCAACCGATAATGAATATAAGCTAACATCTCGCTCATTGTAAACAAACTCTTTTGGCTCAAATTCGTAACCAAGCACTTTTTCTAAGTCTAAAGTCATGAAAAATTCCTTTCCATAGAAGCATCTTTAAGCAATTGTAGCATCGCAATCACATAATTGAGACGTTTATGAACCTCAAAAACACTTTGCTCCCTTTCTTGTTTTAATTCAAGCGCATCTACCCCCAAGACAAATGGGTCTTCCCAGGACAGCCAATCAACCTCTTTGATAGTCACTTCATCTCGCACGGCTAAAACAAGTTCAGCCATGCAGCTTAAATCTCGACTTTTTACTTTTGGCAAAATTTCTAGCAATTGATGTGCTTCAAAAACAATATGGCACCAGGCAAAGTCTAATGTCTTTTCAAACAAATGCTCTCCAGTTCTCGTTACTACTTGTTCAAACTCGTAATAATTTTGGGGATGCGTAGCCCATGCAGAAGGCGACCGGGTAAAAATGAGCGGCACACAATCCGATTTAATAGAATTCACATCTTCAAAAAAAGCACCCCGATAGCAGGATTGCAGTGCAAATGCAAGCCGATCTGGAAAACACAAATGTAAGATTTGATTTGGGTGACTCGACTTTGCAGCATTTGCATACAAGGTCAAAAAGTCTTCTCCAATTGAGACAGGACTTTCGTGAAATATAAGGTCAAAAAAGGGATCGGCTTTGCACCAATGAACAACCTCTTTTGGTGTTACGGCCGTTACGCTGCCAAACACTTTCGCAAAAGATGATTTTAAAGATGGCACAACTGCTTTTAAATGGGGCAGCACGATGCCACTGGGGTCATTTAGCGGGATCACGGCAATGGGTTTCATCTTAGATTCCTGATAAACAATTTATTTTAATTTTGGATTATTCGCATGGCGTTCTCTATCCCGGTTGGTTTTCTTAGCCATGTTTTTTTCAATAGCTTCTGTCAAATCGACACCAGTTTGGTTCGCCAAACCAACCAGGACAAACAATACGTCGGCCATTTCATCGGCCAGGTCATAGGATTCATCAGACTCTTTAAAGCTTTGGTCGCCGTAAAGGCGGGCCATGATGCGGGCAACTTCACCGACTTCTTCCATGAGAACGGCCGTATTCGTCAACTCCGAATAATACCGCACCCCAACCGTCGTAATCCATTCATCCACCATCTTTTGATACTGCTTAATTGTCAGCTCTGTCATTCACTTTCCTTTTTTTTAACACGGACGGGAGAAAACTCGGACGGATGGTTTTTTGCTTTTACGCCGTATATTTGTAAACAATTTTTCCCATAATTCACGATTAGGCCAATTTGTAAACTAGTTCAAAAACATGCAATTCCCTCCTGTGTTGAAACATAGGGCATCGCAATTTTGATTTTACAGGAACGTTCATTTCTTTTAATGCGCAAGCCAATGCTTGATGATACGCTTCCTCTGGCCAACCCGTTCCTAACTTCTTGCGTACCTCAAACACACAACCACGCAACTCATAACTCTCCTCCTCAAACAACAAACCCATCACTATCTCCGTCCGTGTTTCTCCTGTCCGAGTTTTAAAGGCTAGTTCAGTCTAATACGGCCGTTTCCCCACAAAATTCTTCTAAACAGCAGGCAAAGCCCCTAAAAATATATCAATGCGTGACTTGTGAGACTCTGACTCCCAGCGCAATCGCAAATCAGCTTGCAATGCCGCATTAGGAACTTCAAAAATAATATGACCAGTGACACCTTCATCACCTTTATTCACAAATAAAGGCAGCCGGGTCAATTCAGACTCAAAAGCCAAATTCTTTTGTGACGCATATTTGTTAGAAGCATCATCCACAAGAACAAAGGTTTCAGGCACAATTGGATTGCTAGACTGATTTACTAATTCGACAGTCAAAACGAGATAAGTGTATCCAACACGCGCACCAGATCGTGGAATGACACTATCGATCTTCATACCCACCCCATTGAGCAACACCGAAAAATTTTGCCCACCAGATGCATAATCATAATCTTGGGTTATGCTCTCACCAGTATCAGCATTATTTCCCAACAAACCACAGCCACTCAACAGCAGGCTAACCACGAGAATAAAAAACAAACTGCGGAACTTCATACAACTCTCCTCTCAACTTGCATAATTCCAATGTAAATTCATTGAAAAACAGGAAATAAAAATATCAAGCTAAACATAACAACAGTCAAAAAAAACTGCAACAAAATTTCAATTTTGCAAACTGGAAAATGACTATAATGGCGTATCGTTTGCTAAGGCTGCATCTGCTTTCAAATCAATCGGGGCAATCTGCTCGATACCGTTTTGTGAAAATTGGACAGCAGCCGCACGAGAACGGCCGTCTTTCTCCACATCCATCGACCACTGCGCATGTCGAACCAGCAAAGCCAAAGACAACGCACGCCCCATCGTCAGCGCCAGCTGCCGCGCACCGGATTCCAGCAGGGGCTGGCCAGCCTGAACAGCTTGTTGCAACCAATTTACTGAATGAGAAACGGCCGTTTCCACCACCTTCCCCACCTCAACCAACCGTGCATCTCGCGCCGACTGAACCAACTCTGTTACGGTTGATTGAAAAATAGGCCACGAGTGTTCCTTCACCAATGCACGCACTGTATCCAACGCCAATACATTTGTGGTACCCTCCCAAATCGGCAGCACCTGAGCATCTCGCAGCAGCATGGGCAATCCCGAATCCTCTACATACCCGGCACCACCAAACGCCTCCAACACCTCAGAACTGACCAACACCCCTTGCCTGCCAGTCGTCAATTTCGTAATTGAAGTTAATATGCGCAGCAGCGCCGCTTCATCCTCTGAAATATCTCCTGCTTCGTTTTTTCCAATGAGTTCAACCAGGAAAAAAGTGAGGTGAAAAGCCGCTTCTGTTTCCGCCTGCATCATCGCCAACGTATGAACATGCAGCGGTTTTTTGTCCAATGTATCACCAAATGCCAGCCGACGTTTGGCAAAATCACGGGCCAATGCCATCCCCCGCCGCATAAATGACGCCGCACTCACAGCATTCCAGGTGCGCGTCAAATGCAGCATCGGCACAATGTTGCGAACGCCATTGTCTAAACCCATCACCGGAATCGCAGTCACACCATGCAGCATCAATTCAGCCGTTGGCACTTTGCGCGTTCCCAGTTTGTCTTTTAAGCGCATCACCTCAATATTGCGCAACTTCCCATTTTCATCCCGCAGTTCCAGGTAAAATAGCGCCAGCCCTTTTCCACCCGGACCATTTCCTTCGGGACGCGCCAGGGTGAGGGCCATCTGGGAAGTTGTGGCGGAGGTGAACCATTTACGGCCGTTTAACACCCACTCCTCATTCCGATTTAATCGTGCAATGGTTTGCGACAAACCCACATCAGACCCACCTGTTGATTCTGTCATCCATTGGCCACTGGTCCAAAACTGCTGTGGATCTCGGCTGGTTAGATGTGGCACCGCCCGGTCAACCAATTCTCGGTTGCCTGAAAGCAGCAGCGTGCGGGCTGCGCCATCTGTCATTGCCAGCGGGCAAGTATAGACATCGGTTGAGGGATGGAAGAGATAAGCCAGCGCAAATTGGTAAATGCGATCAAAACGGCCGTATTTCCCCTCATAAGCCGCAGCCACCACTCCAAACTCCGCCGCAAGCTGTTCTGCCCGCTTCCACAGTGGCGTCACCTCAATCTGGTCAATGCGATTCCCCCATGCATCCCAATTCGTTAACATGGGTTCGTTTAACCGGTCATCCAACTGAAATTGGTATAGGTCACCACCGGCCATCTCCCCCATTTCGGCTAAAGGGTCATCAATCTGTTTTTGGACATTCGGCGGCAAAACCCGTTTGAGATACGAACGCAAAACACGATCCTCATAAAATTGATTACCCAATCTCGGAGGAGGTTGATTAAACAGTTCAATTTTCATTTTTCCCTCTGAATTCTGAGCGAATGGTCCTGTGTCAAGATTGGACCAATTCTATTTTGCTTTGCACGATTTGCCGCTTATAAATTGGTCTAATCTAAATATTAGCAAGGATAATAATGCCAAATGTCATCAACAGTTCGCTCAACAACTTTGCTTTCTGACTGGAGCAAATCGAGATACCCAACAACCATCCACAACCCAATTGACCGGTATTGCACCGGGTAATGGGCGTACATGATGTCCAACAGCTCTGGAATTTTGTGTTTCCCATCTTGAATAAGTGACAAACATTCAGCCTTGCGCTCATCTATGCGGGTTCGCTGTCGTTGAATGATTTCGTGAAGGTTAGAAAACGGCCGTCCATGCCCAGGATACACCATGTCCACATCAAGCTGCTCTACTAAATCTAGGGACCGTAAAAATTGAGGCAGCGCTTGTAAACGTTGATTTGTCTGCGGCGACTGCTCAACGACAGGCGTCGGTGTTTTTGCCAAAATATGATCAGCTGAAAGTAGCTGGCGAGTTTCCGATTGATAGAAACAGGTTTGTCTGTAGGAGTGCCCTGGTGTGTGTAATATTTGCCACGCCAAACCACCAAGCTGTAATATCCCGTCTACTTGAAATGTAACCACAGATGCTGAGGGAATTTCATGAATTTGAGTGGAAACATGATGAATACCTGCAATCATCTCCTCAATTGCCTGAGGTGAATAGCCTAAGTGGATTAAAAATTGATCGTGATAAAATTCAAGGCGTTGCTGCCACATTTCTTTAGTGCTCAGCAACCAGGGTGCGCCAATATCAGAAATCCAAACCTCGGCATCACTCCCAGCCACGATGCGTCCAGCCAGTCCATAATGGTCAACATGTGGATGGGTAATAATCACCCGAGACAGGTCCGAAACAGCAATTCCATGCTCTGCCAATCCATTTTCTAACACCTCCCATGCGCCATCCACCCGAATTCCACAATCAATTAAAATCGGCTCCGGTGCTGTAAACAAATAGGCGTTTACATTCCCCACTGCCATGCCGGTGGGGAGTTCAATACGTTTGGGAATTGTATGTTTATTCGTCATGGTTATATTTATCTTAGAGGGGCGGTTGTAAAGTGGTGGAAGATAACGGCCGTTTTCCCCACACCCTAACCATCTCCACACATCGCTCCATCATCCACAAATGAGTTGATGGATGAAACTTGATGTCATGCTGCCGCATCTCATCCAATGTCCACCAACGAAACTGCGCATCACGCATATCATCACCCGGAACCACATTCCCTCCTGCATAAGCCAGCAAATAGTAGATGCCTATCATAAAGGGAATATTGGTGTCAAATGAAAAAGTTTGGGAGTGAATGACAGTTAACGGCCGTACCCGCAAATCCTCCCCACCTTCCTCCTTCACCTCACGCAGCACCCCATCCAAAACAGTCTCATTCGCATCCAAGCCACCGCTGATCGTTTGCCACTCATTGTGTCCATTTCGGGTCGGGCTAGAAAGCAACAGAAATCGTTCATCGTCATCAATGATTAAAGCTTGAACAGCAATCGGATACGCTGGAAAAATGCGACTCCGGGGCGGTGCGCCTTGAATAGAAGGCAATGTATCTTTTCTCATAAACTCCTTCACCCATGTAAAATTGTTACTGGAATGATGTTACAGGCTTTAAAACAAGCCGATTATCCTGATTCTGCACCTGCATGGCAAACGAAAATCGATCTAGATTAACAGCACATGCCAAATCATGGGAATAAGAAAGCGAGCGATCTGCCTCTGCAAACTTAAGACCGGAAATCGATTGGCGCACTCTATCAAGATAGGGTTTGGCCTCAACGGTTTGTTTCCGCAGCAACATCTCTAAATAATCGGCCAGTGCCGTATCTTCATCCCCATACCCACCTTCACGGATGCCGGTAATCACAAATGTGACCCATTCGGGCTGCACTTGATTGATAAAATCAACTGTCGCCTGCGCACAGACAAAGCTGCCAGTTAACAATATTTCTGCTCCAGCACTGCAAACAACACCTTGTGTACCGGCACTGGTACGCTGGATGAGAACACGGCCGTTTACATCAGTCCGCGAAATCGTATAGGGTGAATTATCAAAATCAAAACTGTCAGGCTTCACGCCAAACACCTCACCCATGACAAATGCTTTCGAGAACCGATTACGTAAAACGAGTGCTTCATCAACCGTACTAACCAACAAAATCTTTTCGGCACCAGCCCCAAAAGCAAAGGCCGCCGTTGTAAATGCCCGCAGCACGTCAATCACAACGACAAGACCGCTTGCCTCATGGCAATTTTCCAGCGTTACACGTTTAAATTTCATTGAAAATCCTTTTGAAAGAATGTAAGACCGTTGTAGGCTTCAGTCTAATTCGTTGAAATATGAGGATGTCTATTGATTTTTACACAGGAAGCGTGAACACAAACTTGCTACCAACACCACCATCACCCGTTTCTACCCAAACACGGCCGTTATGTGCTTCCATGGCTCGACTCACAAACGTTAACCCCAAACCATACCCTCTACGCCGTTTACGCTCGCCATCAATCTGAGCAAATGGTTCAAAAATTGTAGCGTGGTCTTCAGCAGGAATACCTATCCCATTATCCATCACACTAACCTGACAATATGTTTCAAACCGGTCTAATTGAAGCGTCAAATCACCTTTTTCAGGAAGGTGTTTAAGCGCATTATCAACCAAATTTGCCAGCACACGTCGGATCATATCTTCATCAATGAGCACCATTACCTGATGCTGTGGCATCAAAAAACAGACATTGATAAATCGTCGTTCAATCACAAAAGCGGACAATTTAACTGTTTCTTCGATGAGGGTGCGCAAGTCAACGGCCGTTAACGCCAACTCATATTCACCCGTTTCCATGCCACGCATATCTAACAAAGAGTCAACCAGTCGCCTCATCCGTTGATAAGCCAGTTGTGCAATAGCCATCAAATCGCCATGTTCATGCCAAAATTCATCAGGTAAAACTGACTCAAACATTTTCAAAGTACCAAACAAATTAGCCAGCGGATTTCGTAAATCATGGACGATTAAATCAATCGTTTCCTGCCGCACCCGCTCAATTTCTTCCAATATTTCATTTTTCTCTTCAAGATCGGCAAGTTTGCCCGATAAAAAAAGACGCTTTTGTACATTAGATTTATTAAGATGATGCGCATTCCGCAATCGGTAACTGAGCATCGACAATAAATTTTTTGTGATAACCGGATCGATTTGCAACAGCTTTTCAAAACTTTCTCTTTCAATACGCATCAAACGCACGTCTTCTAAAGCCACAATAGAAGCAGATCGTGGTTGTCCTTCCAAGAGTGCCATTTCACCAATGATTTCACCAGGGCCACGATGCAAGACGGAGGTTGGCTCATCTAAGTCCCCCATTACAACCGCAACACGGCCGTCTTGAATCAAAAAACATGCATCCGCCAATTCCCCTTCATGAAAGACAACTTCACCTTCACGATAAAAAACATCATCGCCAGTTGATTCCAAAATATCACCTTTCACATTTATCAATAAATTGAGCAACATTTTATTTGCAGATTTTGAAGACAATGAGGATGGCTCCGATACCTGTAGTTTTTTTAGTTGTTGTGTTGTTCGTTTCAAAGGATGCACCATATAAACTTCCCAAATTTCTCATGGCATTCTACCATATAAAGATGATTAATTATCATTTTTTACTAGACAATAGAAACTTCTTGTATGAGCAGTCTGTACCAAATGTTTCGAAATCTCAAGCAACTCCCTTCCAAAACAATCAACCTCTCGCTACTTCTAAACCAACCTTTGCCATCAGGGGTATCATACGACCAAATGCAGCAAATCGCTTATCCTGTGTTTGCCCCCGATGAAAGCGAATGAAAATTTGGGCAATAATGACCGATACACGAAACAAACCAAGTGCATGATAAAAGTTGATGTTGGTGAGGGAACGGCCGTTTACCACCTCATACCGCGCCACCAACTCATCCCGCGTCATAAAACCCATATCCTCCGTCGGCATCATCGCCATCGCCCGATAATAAGCCGGATCCGTTGGCTCACTCCAATAACAAAGCAATGCCCCCAAATCAGACAACGGATCACCCAACGTACACATATCCCAATCAAAAATCCCGACAACATGACCCGGATCATCCTCCGCAAACATCACATTATCCAATTTGTAATCATTGTGTACCAAAGAAAACATACTTGTCGCCGGTAAGTTGTCTTGCAACCAACGATGCAACCGGTCCATCTCATCTAAATCCTCAATTTTTGCATGGTTCCATCGTCGATACCAGCCATCAATCTGACGCGCCAAAAATCCATCAGGACGACCCAAATCACCCAACCCAATCGCCTCATAATCCACAGCATGAAACGCCGCCAACGCATCCACCAGTGCGCCACTCATCCGACGCGCTGCATCCGGCATCCCGGCAAACGTCTCCGGCATAGACTTTCGCACCACAACCCCATGCAGCCGTTCCATCACAAAAAAATCTGCACCAATCACATCAACATCATCACAATACAAAAACGCTTTAGGCGCACTCGGCAGCGCTTGATGCAGCACAGAAAGCACTTTATATTCCCGCGCCATGTCATGCGCCGACTTGGCCACCGGACCTAAAGGCGGTCGCCGCAGCACATATTCATGTGTACCAAAATCCAGCAAATACGTCAGATTAGCCGCCCCACCCCCAAACTGCCGCACCTGCAATGGGTTTTCCGCACCAGGCAACTTATCTCGCAAATAATCAGCAAGTCTACCTTCTTCAAATCGTTCATCGAGCCGAACCTCAATTGTGTCGTTATCCATCCACTTCTCCTGGGCAACAAATCTTCCCGGAAGTTGCCCACACTAAGCTTAAACCACCAAAAACTTCCGGGAAGATGGGATCAAGCTTATAGCCAAAACCTGATACCTGATACCTGACCGCTCCCTACCGATACCGTGCAAATATTCGCCTTGCCACTGACCATTTATGCACCTCGTCGGGACCATCGTAAATGCGAGCAGCCCGCTCATGACGGAACCAATAAGCCAGTGGCGTATCGTCCGTCATACCCAGTCCGCCATGCACCTGAATCGCCCGATCCAGCACATTTTGCAACACGCCCGCCACATGAAATTTGATCAGTGAAATCTCATCACGAGCCGCATATTGGCCCTCGTGGTCAATTTTATATGCCGTATCCAGCACCATTAGTCGTGCAGCGTTAATGTCGGCACGAAGTTCAGCCACCCAAGTTTGAATGGTCTGCTGATCAGCAATTGTGCGACCAGGAGCCAACTCACGCAGCAACGCATAGCTGCACATCAAGTCAAACGCACGTTCACAAATGCCAATCCAGCGCATACAGTGATGAATCCGCCCAGGACCCAACCGTTCTTGCGCAATGGCAAAACCATGCCCCTCTTTTCCCAGCAAATTGCTCTGCGGCACACGCACATTGTGGTACAGCACTTCGCCATGACTGGCCCAGCCATCTCCCGCCTCACCCATCACTGAAATATTGCGAATCAATTCAAAACCAGGACTGTCCAGCAGTACTAAAATTTGGCTGGCACGGCCGTGTTTACCAGCTTCTGGATTCGTAATCGCCATTACAACCGCAAAAGCAGCACCATCAGCGCCGGTGGTAAACCATTTTTGACCGTTGATGATGTAATCCGTGTTGTCTTTAACGGCCGTTGTGCTCATCATCGTCGGATTAGAGCCTGCATGTTCCGGCTCCGTCATCGAGAAGCAACTGCGAATGTCTCCATTGAGCAGCGGCGTTAAAAATTGCGCCTGCTGTTCTGGCGTGCCATGATCAATCAAAATCTCCATATTGCCAGCATCAGGCGCTTGACAGTTAAACACATAATGCCCAAACGCCACCTGTCCCAACTCCTGACTCACTAACCCATGCTCAAACAAACTCAACCCCATGCCCCCATACTCAGCCGAAACCTGTGGCAACCAGAAACCCAGCTTTTTTACCATTTGGCGCTTTTCGTTCAACACAGGCTGCACAGCCAAAAAGCCTTTATGCAAAAACTCAGCCTCCAACGGCAGCAACTCTTCCCGCACAATCTCACGAATCGTACCTAAAATCGCTTTCATCTCAGTCGAAATTGGAATCATGCTTCCTCCCGGTGCATCGCACTTACTGCTTTCCGACCAAATTCCCTACTATCTGACCACCATCAACGACAAATGTTGCTCCAGTAGTAAAACTAGATGCATCGGATGCCAGATAAAGCGCAATGCCAGCCAGCTCGTTTGGCGTGGCCATGCGTCCTTGGGGGATACTTTTTGTCACCATGTCGTTAATTTGAGGGTTGTTCCAGATAGCAGCACTGAATTGTGTTTTGACAAAACCTGGCGCAATCGCGTTAACTTGAATGTTATCAGCCGCCAGTTCCACCGCCAACACCTCAGTCATCATCAAAACGGCCGCTTTGCTCACACTGTACACCCCCATCCCTGGCCCTGGCGTCAATCCTGCCACAGAAGCCACATTGATTACCTTGCCACCGCCACGCGCCTTCATGCTCGGCACACACATTTTTACAACGCGGAAATATCCTTTCACATTCACCGATAAAATCTTATCCCACTGACTTTCAGAGGCAGTCAGCATCGGCCCAAAATGTGGATTGGTCGCTGCATTGTTAACCACAATATCAACCCCACCAAATGCATTTGTCACTTTTTCCATCAATTCAGCAAGCGCCTCATCACTGCCGGTATGCGCTGCAATGGGCAGGGCAACGCCCCCATTTTCTTGTATGTGCACAGCAGCCTCGTCGAGTGCTTCCTGTTTGCGGCTAACAAGCACAACTTTTGCACCTGCGGCAGCATAAGTCTGCGCCATTGCAAATCCAATACCTCGAGAGGAACCCGTAATGAGAGCAACTTTATCTGTCAGATCAAAACTGGGGCTTTTATTCATTTTCACTCCAAATGGTTCTTTTAACTGGTGGACAAATTTAATATAAACGCAGGAAAGAGATTTTGCAAAATAAGGGGTTTCCGTAGCGCAGCAGCAGATAGGTTGGGTCTCTATCAGCTTCAAATTGGAAATTAATAAGGGGTTGGAAATTGGGGTCTAGAGATTAGGGCATAACCAATCGCTTAATCTCCTAATCTCAATAAAGCTCGCGGTTATCACCAACTCGGCGCGTAATCTTGATATCATCAAGGTGTTCTAGTAGTCCAATGGCATACTTACGGCTGGTTCCTAAAATATCCCGCGCCTGTGCCGCATTGATTTGTCCCTGTTTTTGCAAATAGGTAACAATCTTGCCCGTAAGCTGCTCATAAATTTTGACCGAATAAACAACATCATGGCTCACTTGTTTCAGCCGACCCAGGTCTAAAAGTGATTGGTACACGTCTTCGCCAACGGCCGTTTTGCACTCCTTCACACTTGGCGAATTCACCCCTCCCGTCGTCATCCGTCGCTGCAAAGCTGCAATCGCCTGCTCTTGTTTCGCACTATACGCAACTT
>QQUD01000726.1 GCA_008501785.1 Chloroflexota bacterium | reverse complement strand
GATACAGAACTTTTTGGTGCATTTTCCGTGTTTCTTGAATTTTTTATGATAACGTCACTCATGATAGTACTCCTATTCTTATATGGTAATTGTTTAATTACGAGACTTTAAATAATATTCTTCTTAAGTAAGTTGGTAGCGATAGAACCGCTGTAAAGTTGGCTGATGGTATGGTTGGCGGCCATTAAACGGCCGTTTTTCACCACCACACCCTTCTCCACCTGTCCCACAATCGCTGCCGAAGCATTCGGCGCATCCAGCACGACAAAATCAGCCACGCAGCCCGGTTGCAAGCCATAATTTGGCAACCGCAGCGCCTTGGCTGCATGGTAAGTAGACATTCGTAGAATTGTATTCAGCTCTTTCACCGTATCCATATGTGCGCCATAAGCTAAAATCAGCCCTTCCTCCAGCAAATCAAAATTGCCCAGCGGACGCAGCGCATCGCGCACATTGTTGGAAGCATAAGTCACATTCACACCAGCAGCCAGCAGCTCTTTGACACGAGTCAGCCCACGACGCACATTATGCGTGTCGTCTCGACCCAGGCGATACAAATCAGGCTGGCTAATAACGTTCAACTCAGCTTCTTTAATTAATGAGATAGCTTCCGCTGCCACATCTGGCGTAGCGACACCCAGCGTACAGGCATGACCCACCGTCACCCGCCCCTGGTAGCCACGTTTAATGGTTTGGCGAGCAATGTAAACGGTTTCCAATTCATCAAGCGTCACGGTTTGCGGAATGCCCAGGTCAGCATGAATATCCAGGTCAACATCTAGTTCCATTGCCAGATCGAAAGCGGCGTTGATGTGGGCTTGTGAGTCAATACGGCCATTTTCCACATCCAAATTACTGGCTCCACCCATCACATCCACACCCACACGAAATGCCTCACGGAACAAGTTAGCATTATCCGGGTGATTAATCAACCCTTGCTGCGGAAACGCCACAATCTGCACCGTCACCCGCTCCGCATACTTCTCTTTCACACGCTGCAACGCTTTAACATGCTTCAACCCCACTTCCCGATCCACATGACACTGTGCCCGCAGCGCGGTCACGCCATGCCGTGCAGCCAGTTCCAGCGCCGTGCTGGCTCGCCGATCAATATCTTCCACCGTAAAATCGCGGCGACGGCGCTCCATCGACTCATTTAAGCCATAATGGGATAGGTAAGGTTCAGGACGACCCGGCACGCGCCAATCGTTCATGAGTGCGATGTCTAAATGAAGGTGGCTTTCGACGAAGCTGGGGGTAAGGTAACGGCCGTTTCCTTCAATCTCCTGCGCCGCTACATAATCCAACCCCACGCCCCGATCAACTATCACGCCATCATCAACGGCAACATCAACGCATGATGGCTCCCATTCAATTTGAACATTTCTCACCAACAAATCAATCATTTTTACCACCATCCATCGTAGGGGCGTACCCTTGTGGTCGCCCTCTTTGTGCCCACACAATTTTGGTCGCACAGAAGAGGGCGGGTACAAGACCCGCCCCTACAATTGACAATACTATGGAAAAATTCCTCGTTCTTTGTAAGCGACTTCTAGTCGGGTTAAGGCAACGATAGATGCGGCCGTGCGCCAATCTGTATCGTACTTTTTAGCAGCACCCGCTACCCGTTCATACGCACATAACATCCGATTTTTCAGTTTTGAATCAACCGTTTCCAGGTCCCAATATTCGCTGCGCTTGTTTTGCAGCCATTCAAAATAGCTAACAACTACCCCACCTGCATTACAAAGAATGTCGGGCAGCAAAGCAATGCCTTTTTCCTGAATGATACGGTCCCCATCAGGATTGGTGGGGCCATTGGCTCCTTCGGCGATTAATTTGACGTTTAACCAGGGGGCGGAAACGGCCGTAATCTGATTCTCCAACGCCGCTGGAATAAAAATATCGGCCTGCGTACGCATAAACGTCTCATGGTCAACAGAAGCAGCACCAGGATAACCAGCTACGCCGCCATTCGCTTGCACATAATCAGCCAGCGCATCCGCATCCAGACCGTCTGCGTTATAAATCGCACCCGTTGCATCCTCAACCGCCAGCAAAAGCGACCCATGCGGCTTCAGCAGCCGAGATGCCCAAGACCCAACATTGCCAAACCCTTGCACAAAGTAAGTTGCACCATTTAGGTCAAACTGATGATCCTCAGCCCATTTCTCAATTGAGAAAATCACACCTTGGCCGGTTGCTTTCACGCGCCCCACACTGCCACCAGATTCAATCGGTTTCCCCGTCACCACATGCATATTGCGATGGCGTTCTTGAGGGGGCATCATTGAAATAAATGTATCCAAAATCCAGGCCATAATCTGGGCGTTTGTGTTCACATCAGGTGCCGGAATATCAAATTCAGGACCAATATTGCTGCCTAACGCAAACGTAAAGCGGCGAGTGATCCGTTCTAACTCTGAAAATGAGTAATGCGATGGATCAATCCGAATACCACCCTTTGCACCCCCAAGTGGGATGTTCACAACGGCCGTTTTCCACGTCATCCACGCTGCCAGCGCCCGCACCTCATCAATATCAACCGCCGGGTGATACCGCAGCCCACCTTTATACGGACCCACTACGTCATTATGCTGTACCCGATAACCGGTAAACACCTCAACCCGCCGATCATCCATCTTCACTGGAAAATTCACAATCACTTCGTTCTGAGTGGTCGCCAAAATTTTGCGGATATTTGGCTCCAGTTCCATCAAATCGGCAGCCTTGTTAAATTGTTGTGTCACATTTTCAAAAACACTTACTTTCGTTTTCATTTCCTCGCCATCCCTATTAAAATCCGCGTTCTTCCGCGTCTTTCCGCGTCCAATTTCTTCTTCCGCGTCCAAGTCAATAGCATCCAATTTGCGGCATGGTTCAAAATTAAATGGATAATCTTTACACATTTTGGGCGACCACAAGGGTCCGCC
>QQUD01000144.1 GCA_008501785.1 Chloroflexota bacterium | reverse complement strand
TCTAGTGTTGCCAGTAATGACGTGTAGACAGAGATGATTGAAATGAAAATGGCACCCCCCAATGTCAACGTTAGTAATGTCAATAAGAGTCGGGCTTTACGCCGAATTGTGTTGCGCAGCGCGATTCGTACAGGACGTGAAATGTTGAGGGCGGTGCTCGTAATCCAATTTAGCATCCGGTCTATCCAACTGCCCCCGAAGCGACCCTTACCTAGCCCATATTCGCTGATTGCTTCACGCACCGTAATGCCCGCACCACGGAAAACAGGATAAGCAGCAGCAACCAATGGGACTAAGAGCGCTAAGATTAGTTGAATCACAATTGCCTGAGATGGAATGGTAAATGAGCCTAAATCAAAGTTGAGCAATCTAGCCATGAAACTAGCCAGGGCAAAGGCGGCGAGACCACCCAAAGGAATGGCGATAGCTGAGGCCAGCAGTCCAAAGATAATAATTGTCACTAAATACATGACGGTGATTTGACTGGTACGCGCACCAATTGCTTTCATCACGCCAATTTGTTGGGTGTGTTGCGAAAGGAGTCCGTTGATGATGTTCACCACCAGGAAGCTGCTCAAGAAAAGGGACATGCTGCCTAACAATCCTAAAATGAGGAGCAGTGGGTCTAGCACTTCGTCGGCCGGGTGTTTACCGGGTGGGTTGATTACGCTAAAAAAGACCAGCCCACCGGTTCGCTCGAATTTGTGGCTGACCCGTTCCATAACTGTTTTTACGGCGCTTTCGCTGTTGTCATCGCCTTCAATTGTGATCAGAATGTCGGTGAAAAAACGGCCGTTTCCCAACAACTCCATCGTGTCAACTGTGACAAACACAGCCGGAGAACCAGACATTTCGACGGCTGGTTGGTTCAAATCTTTAATAGTGCCTGCGATTTGTAGTTCGTGGATACGGCCGTTTTCCGTTTCCACTCTTAGCACATCGCCAATGGATTTGTCCATATAGTTCAGACTGCCTAGCTCGACAAGTGCGGCATCATGGGGCGGCGGCCAGTCACCTGCTACTGGGACAATTTGCCGAAGACGAATGTCACGGTAATCTGGGTAGACATAAATGTTTAAATCAGACCAGGTTTCTGGATCGCTCTGGTACTGCATTGTAAAACTAGTAATTGCTTGTGCTTCGGCTACCCCATCAACCCGCCGGATGACTGGCATTAAATCCGCTTCAAATCCAGTTGTATAAAGTTCAGCTTGTGCTGGATTTGTCGCATAGAAAGCTGTCAGCAAATCTTCACCGAGCAAATTGTTTGCACCAACAATCATGCCAATTGCAAAGACACCCACCGCAATTGAGAGAATCACGAGCATTGAGCGCGTTTTGTTGCTCCATAAATCAAGTATAACTTTGCGCCAACGTGGTCGTATCATCGATTGCCCTCCATATCTTTGTTACGAATCCATTTGAAATATTATACCTTAATTGACAAAACTCAGTCCTCAGTACGCAATCCTTTTTGCTGCTATTTGATCGATACGGCCGTTACACTCATAAACGGCGGCAGCACACTCAATAAATGCTCCCATGTGCCCGGGTCGGCATTACCATCGCCTTCAGGCCATTCGCGAAAACCGGTAATTCTGAAATTAGCAGCAATCAGCCCATTGAAGATGGCGCTAAAGGTGTGCATGAACTCATGCGGACCTGCTACCTTTTGTGGATTGCCGTGATCATCTTCAAATGTCCACTCGGTATCAGTTTCTTGTAATTGTTGGCCAGTGATGTACGGTTGTCGCAAAGGATACCCTTTTTCGGTCCAATCAGTTTCTTCCATGGTCCAAAATGGATTGGAAAATGTGAGCCTGTAAATACCCCCTGGACGTACAATGCGCCCCACTTGCTTGATTACCATTGCCGCATCGGGCACAAAGTTAATTGAGTAGGCATGAAACACAATGTCGAAGTTGTTGTCAGCAAAGCTGGACAAATCACGCATGTCGCCGTGAACTGCCGTTAAGTCATACCCATGATGCGTCGCCGCCTCCCGATCGCGCTCTAGCTGCGTGTCGGACAAGTCTAGTACAGTCACATTGGCACCGAGGATGCCGAAAACGGCCGTTTGCTGCCCGCCCCCACTCGCCAAACAAAAGACATCCTTTCCCGCAATCTCCGGCATTGGCTCATGCGAAAAGCCCAAGTTCTTGTTTAGGTATTCCTGCGCTCCCTTTTCATTCATGTCCAAATGCGGTCTTGAATATTGAATACGTGCCTTTGCCAGGGCATTCCAACGTGATCGATTAAAAGCTGCCAGTTCATCCATTATGAAGTCCTCCAGAAGGGGAATTTAACGCAAAAAGACAAAGAAACAAAGCATGAGCCTAAGCATTGTTATTGTTGATTTGTGAGAAAGCTTAATAAAACTTCATTGAAAAGTTGTGGTTTTTCCAGGTTGGGCAGGTGGGCGGTTCCTGGGAGTGTGGTAGATTGGGCATGGGGGATTGTGTCTGCCATCAGGCGCGATGCCTGAAGGATGTCAGGTTCGTCTAAATCTCCCATTAGCACCAACGTGTCAGCCTGTACTTCTGCCAGCCGCGTGATGGCAGTTGGGTCGAGCGCCTCTTCATCGCCAATCCCAGACATTTCATTTTCCACTGCAATCAGATTCATCTCAGTCACTAAATTGCGGATGTGTGCCGGAACCTGTTCCGGCGTGCGCTGCTGTCCGACAACCCAAATTTCGGTTTCCAGCGCCGCAATTTTGCCAATATCTTTGGTCTTGTGAGCAGCAACTAGATCGTCGTATTGTGCTGGCAGCGTACCGACAAATTCGTAGCCGTTGGGCGAACTACAAACAAGCGTCAGGCTGTTGACTCGCTCAGGGTAAGTCAGGGTGAAATCAAGGGCTGTGGAGCCACCAAGTGAGCAGCCGACAAGATGTGCTTTTTTAATCTGCAAAAAGTCTAGCAGCGCGTGTAAATCGTGGTGGTGGGAATAGGTGGTGGGAGAAACGGCCGTTTTTCCATACCCACGCATATCATACCGTACTACCCGAAACTTGTTGGCAAACCAATCCAATTGTGGGTCCCACATACGGCCGTCACAAATTCCGGCATGTAAAAAAACCACCGGTTCACCAGCCCCTGCAAATTCGTAATAAAAAGATGTGCCTAACAATTTAACAAAACCAGATTGTTTCATTTCCATCCACTCCCAATCGGCATCATGTCTCGTGCTCTGCCAATGTGTACCATAAACCAGGATGGCTCGTCTGGGAAGCGTAAGCCACCTAGCAGCCATTGCAATTCCAGCGTACCAGTCCAAAATCGGATGCGATCAATCATTGCTCCCAGGTTTGGATAATAGTTGCTCATACGATGCAAAAATGGTTCTCCATATTGGTTGAGCAGGCAGCAAAAATCACATGCTGGATCACCAAGGCCAGCCGTGCCAAAGTCAATCACACCGTTGAGTAGATGTGTCTCTGGATTGTAAAGCAGGTGGTATTGACCCAAATCTCCATTCATAAACGTTAAATCGCAATCCATAAAATGCGGATCGGCCAAAACGGGTGCAAAATGCTGCTCAACCCATTCTTGAGAAACGGCCATCAGATGCGGAAAGAGGTGTTCCTGCACACGTTCATACATCTTTACCCAATCCTCAAAGCTGCGCATGGTGACGGAACTGCCGATTTCTGCCGCCTCGACATCTTTCATTGGGATTTGGTGCATTTGCAGCAGGAATATTGCCAACTGTTCTGCCAATCTATCTTGGTCTCGTTCCGGTAATCGCAGCATTTCAAACTGCTGTAGCGGTTTACCAGGAATCCAGTCGTATCCCACAAATGGCAATCCGATAAACTCACCATCATAAACTGTCCACTTTGGCAGCGGCATGTCTAAATGTTGGCTAGCAAGTTCCAGGCATCTGGCTTCTTGCCATAAATGGTCGATTGCCCAATCATGTTTGGGAAAACGAAAGACGCGATTTTTATTGATGATCACAATATCGTTAACCAGCCCTTCGCAGTTCAGATCAACGTTTTTAATAGTGAGGGAATGTTCTGATAAACGAATTTGCTTTTGATACTGTTCAAGGGTGTTATTCAAATCTCATTCCTTTTGACTGGACAAAACAGCGTTTTGTTCAATATTTTGCAACGGCAATACAAAATAAACGCCTCGATTATCATCATTGCGTATGTGTGGATGAATGCCGAAGCCCATTGAGATTTTGAGATGGTGGTTGACTTGCTTGCTGCCATTGCTAAAGGAGCGCAGTTGAAAGCAGCCCAGCCGTTTGGCTTCGCGGAGAGCGGCATTTTGCAGGGCGCGACCCATGCCTTGATTTCGGTGCGGTTCAGCCACGGCAAATGCCATCACTTTGGCTTCGATGAGTGGTTTGTTGTTGTAGATGACTAACGGCCGTTCCATATCCGATCCAATTTCCTGCCGATCAAACCGTAAAAATCCCACAATCTCATCATTTTGCAGCGCAACCAATATGTGTGTGCTGAGATGCCAATCAAGTTTAATCGTCATCCACCGGTCTTGCTCAACAGCAACAGCCAGCTGCATTAATTCCGGCCATCGTGGGTGCGTTGTATCCCATGTTTTAATACGTGTTGATATGGATGGCATTTGTAGGAAATGCGCAAACCCATTGGGGTAAAGTAAATTCCATTCGCTACGTAAAATTCCATACCCCATGCTGTCAAAATAATCACCTTTGACAATGCGAGCATTACGTCTGCGCGCTTCTTCCTGCATTCCAACTTTCTCAGCCAGCATCATCATGCCATGATTGCCTGACCATGTGCCAGCCCCGAGACGCACTATTTCTGGCATGGCTGTGAAGAGATAATCAAGCCACAGCCCATATGCTTCAAATCCAATGCCGCGCCCCCAATATTTTTCATCCCAAATGCTGATGCCTGTATCCAGCCAATTGGTTTCTTGACTGACCCAGTACCAGTTGACTGTTCCTAGGATTTTATTCGTTTTTTTGTCGGCTATGACCAGTCTGCGACGTGGCTCATCCCATTCCTGGCGATCAATAAATCCTTGCAATTTTGCCATGCTTTTGGGTATTTCTGTTTCGGCCATGTCTCGATAATACGGACCGTCTAGTTCCAGCCATTTGTGTCCTGGTTTCATCCAGTAGCCATATGACTCAACATCTTCTGAAATCCAATCTCGTAAAATGATTTGCTTTCCTTCAATTTTCAATTGTTTATCTCTCTCTTTGCCCCAAAATTAATTGGGTTTGCCAGATCAAATATGTTTATGGTGATTCAAAATTTGGCATGGTTCAGAAACCGAAGAAACTTGCTTAACGAATTGTAAGGTGATTTTGTAAATCGCCCAGAGAACGATTTGCAAAATCGTTCTACAATTTGTAAAGCAAACCGGGCGAGGCAATCGGAGAGAAGGCCCTTTGCTGGGTCAAGATTGTGGCTAATTGCCTCGCCCCTACCATTACCGATTTAAATTTTGAATCGCCATCATTCGATGTCTAAAAAACGATTATCCAGACGGGCAGCTCATGCACACATGCAAAACCCAGCTTTTTACCAGTCGCACGGGAAGGATGGTTTTTCTCCCAGCAAGTCCAGCCGATGTCGTGGATGTTGTTGGCCAGGGCTTGTTGGATAACGGCCGTTCCCAGCCCCATCGCCAATCCCTTCCGCCGATGCGCTTCTGCCGTCTCAATGCCCAATTCGCAGCGATGCCCCGTGTTGTATTCCGACATGCACCAACCCACCACTTCATTTTGGTAAACGGCTGCAACCCCAAAGCTTTTATTGAGAAAATCAGTAACTGACGGCCGTTCCGAAACCATCTCATCCGTCACAAAATCCAAATTTGTGATTGACGTATCTGCTAATAATTCAGCATCAACTGGTCGCAATTGATACCCTTCAGGAAGCTTCGATTGCCAACTGTGTTTCCGTGCATCCAACCGATAATACAGCCGCATTGCTTGAATTGGCTTAAACCGTTCCAAAATGCGGGGTAGATGCGGTAGCCACTCTTGTGTTGGGTGGACGATAATGGCATCTTTGCCGTATTTTTGGGTTGTGGGGATGACCACGTCTTCTAAAAGTTGTGCCAGGTTATTGTGAACGGCCGTTTCCTCACCACCACCCGCCAAAAACAAGCGGTGGCTGAAGAAGGTAACGGCCGTTTCCCCATCCACATACACATCCCCCGGCGTATGGCCTGCAAAAATCGACCCCACTGTCAAAAAATAATCCAATGGTGCAAACAAAGATTGCACCTGAGCATATTGTTTAGTTGTTACTTTTGTAAACATGTTACTTGGGTATCACCTGGAAAATCCCTGTTAACCCTTCATGCTGGGCAAAACCATGCTGTTGATAAAAGGGAATCGTTCCCTTTGCCGCAAATAGTGCCACAAATGCTTGTGGTGGTGCATGTTCGTGTGTCCAGCTTATGAGATGGTTCATAATGGCTTTCCCGACGCCATTTCCCTGGTATTCAGGATCAACAGCAATGTCTTGTATGTAGAAAAAGATTGCGCCATCGCCAACAATTCGGCCCATGCCTATCGTTTTGCCATTAGATTCGGCGATGATGGCATACGTTGAATTTGAGATGGCTTTATGCGCCGCTTCAAAATTGATCACTTCTTCCCAGCCCACCGCTTTGCAGAGTTGATAATATTCCGGCAAAGTTGGTAAGCGTTCGATAATTTTAAAATCCATTTGCTTTTAACCTATTGGCCTTAAATTTCCCCGGAAACTAACCGCTGGGCTAACGTACCTTTTGCAAGTTTCCGGGGAAATGCATATCAAGTTAATTGTCTAACAAGAATGTGGTGTCTTTAATATATGGCACATCATTGGCGATGCGGTCTAAACGGCCGTTCATAAACGCCTTAATCCACGGATCGTCCAAATTGTCCATATCACAACTGCGATAAAGGACGGCAATCATGTCAATTTCGCGCAGCTTGAGAAAGTGCGGAATCTCACACAGCCATTTTGGGTCCAGCTCATTTTCTTCACAATAGCCTTGCCAAAACGGCCGCCAAAAGATGGGCGCAAACTCCTCTGCATCTTCACGGTTGGTAACTGCGTAAAACAGCACCATCGCCACGTCATAGGCAAAATGTCCATAGGTGCAATCATCAAAATCAAACAGCGTGATTTTGCCATTTTCATCGACAAAAAAGTTGCCGCCATGTGCGTCTTGGTGAATCATGCCATAATCTTCGGGGCCGGTTGGCAATGATTGCAAATGCTGCATCAGTTCTCGAAACTTTTCGGATACGAATGAGATTGATTCTGGAATATGTTCCTCGATTTCTAGATTTTCGGGGGCATCCCAAGACGACCTGTTCCACTCAAGTTTTGCTGGCTTGTACGATTTTGTCAAACGGTGCATTTTGCCGAGAAGACGGCCGTATTCCGCAAACCAATCCTCACCCCACCAGCCAGCAGTCCACGCATCAGCCCCCGGCGCTTTCACAAACGCCGTCGCTAAAAATGCACCATCTTTCGCATCTGGAATAATTTCAACCAGATTGCCCTGCGCCGATTCAACAGCCCGCGCCACGCCTGCACCACCTTTTGCCAAGTAGTTGATCCAATCCACTTCGCCGCGAATCATATCAGGCGAACGGCGACGGCTGTGCCCAATGCGCAAGATAAATTCGCTGTCATCTTTCTCGAATTCGTACATGTAACTTTCGAAGCCGTCTAGCAGCTTGATTTGGTCTGGTGCAATGCCAAATCGTTGTCTGGCTTCTGCTAAAATGTGATTGTTATATCGATTTTTAATTTCTGGTTCCATTGTTATTTTCTCTATTTTTAGTGAAGTGAATGCTTATTTGTGTTCACGTCATTTCTTTTTTTGCTAAAACGAGGATCATTGTGCTTTCAGCAGTCAGTGGTGTCAGTTGCCAATCACCAAAAAAGCTTGTGTTCAGAAAACCGTTGTAATGCATCAGGGCTTCAATCTCCTGTGGGTAAAAATACCGTAGAGAAAGCGGCGCTTTTTTTGTCATTTCAATGCCGGTCGCATCTGTCCAGCGGCGAACGGCCGTTTCCATTTTCACTTGCCGAATCGGATCGTATTCCTGAAAACCACTCACGCGTACATCCCGTTCATCTGGCGTCGTGTAGCTGAACCACTCTTCTTCTGCCTCGACATTCCCCAACCATTTGGGGTGTGGGAAAGCGAGGTCGAAGATGAAACGGCCGTTTTCCACCAAATGTTCCTGCACACAAGCCAAACATGCTTCATGCTCCGCTCGTGTCAACAAATGTTGAAACACCGCACCTGTCGAATAAATCAGCTCAAATTTTTGATCGAGCTGAAAATTGCGCACATCTCCTTCCACCCAGCGAATGGGTAAATCGCCAGCCTTTTTCTTTCCATGGGCCAGCATTTCTGGCACAGCATCCATGCTCACCATGTCAATGCCCTGTTTTGCCAACGGAATCGACATTAAACCGGTGCCGCAGCCTAAATCGAGAACGGGGCCAGTCACTTGCTGCGCCATTTTTAGCAATGTTGGTCCGGCTGGTTCAAATTGGTTGTTTTCCGCATCGTACACAACGGGATCGGCATAATCTGATAAATTTGAATTAGTCATTACGCATCTCCGTTTTTCTAAATACGTAAATCGCCCAACCGAGGGTGGAACGGCCGTATTGCAAATACTCCATCTTCTGCTCCCGCAAACGCTTTGTAAGCTCAGGTAAATCCGGGTCATCTGGATTGTTCAAGATGTAATTTTCGCCAGCATACCAGTTTAGCCCCTCATACACATCCCAATCATCATGATTGCTGACAATGCTGTAAATGGGAACCAGTCCCATTTCCTGCCCGATTAACACATTTTCCAAGTGTGTTGCAAAGAGGTCCCGCTTCAGATTTGCCATTTCCAGATATTCCTGCGCGGGTTCTTGCAGCCAATAAGGCTCACCAACTACCACATACCCGTTTGGTTTTGTCCACCCTTTAAGCGCTTGCAGCGTACCTTGGTGCCCGTTGTAAATCCAACTGGCCCCCAGGCAGGCAGTTAAGTCAAACGATTCTGGCTCGTCCGGTTGATAGTCAGCGCCATCCATCTCTAAAAAGGTGAGGTCTGCATCCGGTACACGTTCAGCAAACCGGGCGCGGGCGTCTCGACTATGGTCAGGCGACAAATCGACTGCTACACCTGAAACGCCGTACCGCTCAATGAGTTGGGTCATCAACTCACCTTTGCCGGTTGCAATCTCCAATACTTTGTCCCCTTTGTTCAAACGCAGCAGGGACAGTAATTGATCGAACTTTGCCATGCTGGTCGGGTTGCAAATGATGTGTTCTTTATGTGTAATGTCAAAATATTTCCAATGGTTCATGATTATTGAATGAAGACGGAATTCCCGTCTTCATTCCCTCCTTTTTTAATTGTCGTGCGGCATTCCCCACACCACTTGTCCACTAATTTGAATTTCCATCTGGTTGTTTTCACAATAGGGCATGACGAGTTGGGAAACGGCCGTATCAAACGCCGTCGCCCGTTCCTTACCCATGCGTTCTCGTGAAAACCCATTGCTAGAATGAAATGATTCGATATACGCATCAACTGATTGACGAAATGGCACTGGCAATGTTGTCTTTTCACCTTGTTTGGTAAACAGACCACGCTCCGTCAATTCATCAATCAAGTTGTACGGTTCATAATCTTGATTCGTGCTGAATTGTGTTAATAATTCACCAATTTCCTTTTGCCAAGGTACAGTTGCGAATCGTTTGTTCACGATTGCCAGACAGCCGCCAGAGAGCAATAATTGCTGAAAATGCGGCATGACCACTTCCCAAGCCATCCAATGCAGACTTTCGCCAGCGGTGATGAGCGAATAGGGTGGCGATAACGCAACATCCTCAACTGCTCCCTGAATCCAGTTCAAGTTTGGCGCATCTCCAAGCGATAGTTGCCGTCCTTGTGTAATCATATGTGCCGAAAAATCAACTGCATCCACGCGGTTGACATGTTGGGTTAACGGCCGTGACAAATACCCCGTGCCACACCCCACATCCAACACATGCCGAGGCGCACTCGGCATCAAATCTATCAGAATCTCAAACAATTCATCTGGATAGGGTGGTCGATACGCATAAGCATTCACCACACTTTCTTCTTTAAATTGCGCACCATAAGTCGGTGCTAAATGTTTCGGTTTTGCTTTCATATTTCCTTTAAATGTTTAACTGCATGTTGTATAAATTTGCATAGTTGCCATTGGCTGCGATTAAGGTTTCGTGTGTGCCTTGTTCGGCAATACGGCCGTTATTCAACACCACAATCCTCTCTGCATTTCTCACGGTTGATAAACGATGCGCGATCACAATCGTTGTCCGATTTTTAATCAATTTTTCTAGCGAGTCCTGCACAGCTTTTTCACTTTCGTTATCTAAAGCACTCGTCGCTTCATCAAAAATAATGATTGGCGGATTTTTTAGAAAAACACGCGCAATACTCAATCTTTGTTTCTGTCCTCCGGACAATTTCACGCCACGCTGCCCAATGTCTGTTTTGTATCCGGCCGGTAATGCCATGATAAAGTCATGAGCATTCGCTTTCTTAGCTGCGGCAATGATGTCATCATCACTGGCATCAACGTTGCCATAGCGGATATTGTCCAAGACAGTTCCAGGGAACAAATAGACATCTTGCAGCACAATGCCAATGTTCTTTCTCAATGAGCCTTGGCGTATGTTTTGGATAGAAATGCCATCCAGCAAAATGTCCCCTTCGTTTACTTCGTAAAATCGTGGAATTAAAGAGCATAGCGTTGTTTTGCCCACGCCAGAAGCTCCGACAAGCGCAACATATTCTCCATCTTTAATCTCCAAAGAAATATTTTTCAGGACATTGCCATTTCCCCTTTTATAAGTGAAATTGACATCTTTGAAAGATACATTTCCCTGAACATTTGTGAGTTCGATTGCATTTTTGGCATCCTCAATATCTGGTTCTTCTTCTAAAGCTTCCATAAATCGATTGAAACCAGAAAACCCTTCCTGGTAAAGCCTGGTGAAATTACCGAATCGTTTGATAGGATCGATGAGGATGCCAATATAAAGCAAAAAGGTGAGTAAATCAGGCAAATCCAAGGAAGCATTTGCAATGGCAACACCACCAAAAATAACAATGCCAATTGTGATTAACTGCGTGAATCCGAGCAGCCCTTCGTAAAAGAAGGTCTCACCATGAATTGATTCACGACGGCTGATAACCAAACGGCCGTTTTCATAAGCAAACTTCCTTTTTTCAATCTCTTCATTCGTAAACGATTTAACCACACGAATGCCTGCCAACGTGTCTTCCACCTGAGCATTGATGTCGCCGATTCGGTCTCTGCTTCTCCTGAAGGCACGTTTCATTTTTTTGTTAAAGTGAACCGCATAAACTGCCATAAATGGCAAAAAGAGAAGCGTGACGATAGTCAGCGACGCATTGATGTTGATCAAAATGACGAATGCACCAACGAAGTTCAATGTTGCCAGAACAATTTCTTCTGGTCCATGATGAAACAGTTCACCCATGTGGAAAGTATCATTGGTGAGCCGCGTCATCAGCTGGCCTGTTTTTTGCTCATCATAAAAACGAAAGGAAAGTTTTTGATAATGTTCAAATAGCTCGCTGCGCATATCACGTTCCATCAGTGCGC
>QQUD01000541.1 GCA_008501785.1 Chloroflexota bacterium | reverse complement strand
TGGCGATGGTGGCAGTTTTATTGTTTTGTTGATTCATGGCCATGTCTTGGACGCTCATAGGCCCCCTAAACCTAAACGTAGCCGTGGATCAACCAACGCCAATAAAATGTCGGAAAGCAGATTCCCAATAATGACCAGGATAGAACCAATAATGACGCTGGCCGTCACAATTGGATAGTCGCGGGCAGATACTGCATCGACAGTTAATCGCCCCAAACCGGGCCACGAAAAGATGCGCTCAATCACAACTGCCCCTGCAACCAGCCCGGTAATAGCGGGTCCGAGAATCGTGACAATTGGAATATGTGCATTTCGTGCTGCATGATAGAAGTAAACACGATATTTGGGAACGCCTTTGGCTCTGGCTGTGCGAATATAATCTTGGCGAATCACCTCTAGTGTTTCAGCTCTCATATAACGAGACATGAGTGCTATCCAGGTGACAGCCAACACAGTAGAAGGCATCGCCAGATGCCTGAAGCGGTCAGTAAAAGTGATGGTTTCAACGTTAAGTGGCAAACGCCCACCAACTGGCAGCCATCGCAATTCAACGGAAAAATACATGATTAACAGCAGTCCCAACCAAAACGAGGGAATCGCATCGAAAACGACCGAGAAAAATCGGGCGATATTGTCAAATGCAGAGGCGCGATTGACAGCGGATAATACTCCCACAATCAGACCAATTACCCCTCCCATTACGAGTGCTGTTGCCGTAAGCTCTAGCGTAGCTGGCAGGCGTTCACCGATCATTTCTATGACGGGGCGTCGATCATAAAATGATGTGCCAAAATCTCCACGAATTAAGCCACGTATGGCGCATTCACCGCGCAGATCGCCAAATAACCAGATGAAATATTGTTCAGGCAGCGATCTGTCTAAACATAGCTCTTGTTCCAACCGTGCCCGGTCCTCTGCATCTGCACTAGGGTTGAAAGTCATAAGCTGAACCGGATCGCCCGGTGCAGCTTGCATGATAATGAATGAGATTAACGTTACACCAAATATGGTTGGGATCGCCTGAAGCAATCTACGTACAATATAAGAAATCATAATTTTTACGCAATTAGGGTAGATTGGACCAATCTCGAAGATTGGTCCAATCTATGGTGTCTAAACTATGGTGAAAGGTGCCAATCCTGAATGTTGTGCCACAAATCCCAGGTGTTTGGATCGTACTCTTGGAGATTACTTGACCAAACGCCATTTTCTAGCTCGGTATAAAGCCAGATGTAGGGAATGTCATCGTGCATTAAAGATTGATTGTCCATGTAGAAGGGCGCTCTTTCGCTTTCGACACAACCAGCAATGCCTTTACCCTCTGCCAGGTTCGATTCCACCTGTTCGTTGTGGTAAGAAACGAAGTTGAAACCTGCGCCAACTTCATCGTTTTTGAACGAGAACTGGCTAGAATCGTCTGGTTCGGGTGCGCCACCACCGAATCCGATGATGACCGCATCGTAAGTCTGTCCGAGCAGATTTTGGACGACGGTGCCAAATTCGATGTATTCCAATTCGATTTCGAACCCGATATTGTCCAGGACATCTTTGATCAAGACGCCGATGTTTTCGCGGGTTTCGTTACCGGCATTGGTCATCAGGCTGAAGGTGAGGCGCTGACCATCTTTTTCACGCACACCATCACCATCTGTGTCAACCCAGCCTGCTTCTTCGAGGATTGATTGGGCCGTTTCCAGGTCTTGCGCATAAGGCGGAATGTCGTTGTTGTAGGCCCATTCGATAGAAGGCCATACGTTGGCGATGGTTGGTGTACCTTCGCCAAAAGCAACTTGATTGATGATGCCGTTGTAGTCAACGGAGTAGGCGATTGCCTGACGGACTGCCAGATCTCCTAGAACTGGATGTGGGTCTTGTTCTAATGGAGGTTCTCCTTCAGTCCATTTGCCGTCTTCGTCCAGGTCGTCCCACCCGTTTTGTGGGTTTTCGGGATCAGCCAGGTTGAGTCCAACAAATACGTTGCCATTGTCGAAGAATTTGCGCATACCCATTGGTGCGCCGGTGGCAATTTGCCCTTCAATTACTGACACAAATTGTGGCCCGACACCACGGCTGATTGTATGCGTTTCACCTGCGAGGAACCCTGCCAGTTCGGCAGATTCGTCGGCATAAACTTTACGTGTCCAGGTATCGACGTTGGGCTTCCCTAGGAAGTAACTGGGGTTGGCAGCTAAGGTGATGTGATCATCGGGAATCCATTCTACAAACGTAAATGGTCCAGAAGCGACTGTTGGTGCTGTGTTTTCTGCACTTTCGGCGATGTTTTCTGGATCGTTTTCATAGACATGAGCGGGCAAAATACCGGTTGTGAGATTGCTAATAATTGAGCAATCTATTGATTTGAGCCGCAGTTCAAGCGTAAAATCATCAATTGCTTCCCAACTATCGACCAATTGGAAATCGGAACGACGCGGAGATGTTACCGAATCTGTGTTGATGGCGTCATAGGTAAAGGCAATGTCATTTGCAGTAAGCTGTGTACCATCTGACCATGTAATGTCGTCTCGAAGATGGAATGTGTAAACGAGACCATCGTCGCTGGTTTCCCAACTTTCGGCAATTTCACCGATGACGCGACCGGTGAATGGCTCAAGATTTACCAATCCGAGGAACATTTTGACGATGACATCGGTTGATGCCTGGTCAGAAGAAATGATGGGGTTGAGTGTGCTGGAATCTGCGAAGGATGATTCGACAACATTGCCACCTTGATTAACGGGTGCGGATGTTGGTTCAACGACCACTTCTTCTGTGACGACGCGAGTGACTTCTACTGTTTGTGTTTCGCCTTCGACTTCAACTTCTACAGTTTCCACAATCGTGTTTTCGACAACACGCGTGACTTCTATAGTTTGCGGTGAACAGGCAACTGTAATGAGCATAAGGATGATAAGAGCTGGTAATAGACGTGAAAGTTTGTTTTTCATGGTGTAT
>QQUD01000052.1 GCA_008501785.1 Chloroflexota bacterium | reverse complement strand
CCAACCCGATATTTCGTCACTAAGCTCATGAGGGAGTTGTCCTGCAACAAACTGTAGTTCTAGCCGCCGCTGTTGAGAACCGGATACGGGATTGATTAGGGAGTAAATAGAGATTAGATGAAAATCTTTGTATTGAAGTTGAGGCCCACCCCAGTCGATATGAAACGCGCCAACGTATTCAAGGTAGCTATTTTGGCCACATGCAGACCCAACCGGATCAACGATTATCGATTCTTTTGTTTGAGAATGGTACGGGGTTGTCGAAACTGGTAAGGTTAGGATTGATAGGATGACCACCCCAAATAACAGCGAATAAATATGGATTTGCTTATTCATTTTAGAATTAACCAGATTTTAGACAGGCAATCCCATATGGATGTCCCAGTCCAGTTAGATGACGACGACTCTTGACAATCATTATATGCCAAAATGTAAGCGTTGTGTGATTTTTCATGATAAATCTGATAATTAATCAAAAGTGTTGTTGGAAAACGGCCGTTTCCCACATATAATTCCCCTGCCTATATCTTGTCAAGTTTGGATAACCTTTCACAATCAAATAACGTTCAACATCAAATTAGTCATCGAAATCAATGAAATCAACACAATCTCACAGACACATCAAATATGTACTTTTTATTTTCACATTTACTATCACACTTCTAGGATGCCAAAAAAACAATTCACCCCAAGTGAATGCCCAACTGCTGAATGAGGCAGAAACAACGGCATCACCTGAAGCAGATGCCACAAACACACCCATACCAAGAATCTTTGCAACAAGCACACCGTATCAACCTATTGCTGAACTTTCCCCCACAAATTCACCTACGCCAACCAGCACACCCATTCAACCCACCCTCGAGCCAGTTCTGGACACGACACCCCCTACGTCTGACCTTTTGATTGAGGCACAATCGATAAGAATTCGGAATAATACATTTAACTTTTCTATATTTACAAATGGTCGCGTCTTGTTGGCTAACGGCACAGAGTATTTTGTACCAACTGACGAAGTTGAACTGTTGCACAGTTATCTTATTTTATTTTCTGCATCGCTATGGAGCGCAAATGATTTAGATTTGATACAAAATGCAAGCTGTGACGATTGCTCCCGGATTAATTTTTACCATCCGGCAGACGATCAATTCGGTAATTTTGTCATTGGAGAAGAGATTCAACTTTCTGCACCTGTACCCGCAGATACCGCGCATGAAATTCAAACATCGGCTGTCTATACCTATCATCTAATCAAACTATTTTTGGAAAGCGTGTTAGGGTTATCAAATGAGATGGATCACGTTTTTACATCAACGTTTTACGAAAATGGTATTTTGGATGAACAAAGGTCTTTTACAATTTATGCTGGCGGCGCAGTTGCCCTATCGACAGGGGACGGAAAAAATGCACCTATAGATTCTATTCCGATGTTGGAGAAAACTCTGAACAGCTACGTTTTTTCAGATAATAAATTTAGAAATGACGATCTCAGGTATGAAACAACGGATTGCACAGATTGCTTTCAAATCACATTTTTCGATTATGGTGAATATGGTCCCATCACGATTGAAGGAGATACGAAAGGAGAAAATCTCACTCAATTTGAAGCATTGATTACTAAGCATATCGATGATTTTTCTCAGAACTATTTAGAATAGGTGTATTAGTACATTGTTAAATTAAATTTCTGAATTTCCCCGGAAACTAAATTTCAGACCATTTGCTTATCAGAAAGTTTCCGGGGAAGTATTAACTATTTATTTAACGATGTATGGTGACACTTTTTAAATATTGTCAAATCTACAAAACGGCCGTAAAGTACTCTAACAACTGTTTTCTGTTCATTGATTACCAATCACTACCCCCGGAGGCCCCCCATGTGTCGTAACATCAAACAACTACGTTACCCAGATCGCCCACCCACCAATACCGAGTTGGCGGAAGCCGCACTGCAATTTGTGCGCAAGATTTCAGGGTATCGTAAACCTTCTATAAAGAATCAGGCAGCGTTTGAAACGGCCGTTTCCGACATCGCCACCATCTCCCGCACCTTATTCGACAATCTCAACACACCCTCATGATTCAATTCCAAAAACCTCGCTGGTGGCATCCATTCTTCAAAATGCTGGGCACATTGCGTCCCGTGATTTGGCTGTTGTCGCACACCTTGCATCATGTAGATCGGGTGGTGTTGCAGATGACAAACGGCCGTTACATGACCCTCACCCTGCTCACCGGACTGCCCTTCCTCACACTCACCACCACCGGCGCACGCAGTGGGCAACCGCGTTCCGTGCCGCTGATTGGCATTCCGCACAACGAGCAAATCATCCTGATTGCTTCCAATTGGGGGCGACCGAAATTCCCAGCCTGGTATCACAACTTACATGCTAACTCTACTGCAACGGTGGCTGTGAATGGGAAAACGGCCGTTTTCACCACCCACGAAGCCACAGGAGCCGAATACGAAACCTGCTGGCAGCGTGCCGTTAGCCACTATCCCAGCTACAACGGATATAAAAAACGCGCCAAGCGGCGCATTCCGGTAGTGGTGTTAACACCGAAAGAATAATGAATAATTAATAACGAATTGTGAATGGTGAATGCGTGCATTCTTAACTTCACAATTCATTATTAATTATTCACAATTCATTATTTCTTATATCTCTTTCAAATAAAGCGTCACCCCAAACCCAATCCCCACCATCGCATGGCCTGGCATGCCGCGTGTCATTAGTTCATACCCCGACATGCGGCGCACTTCCTGACCGTGTTCATCAAACATAGCGTAGGTGGCACTGCTGTTGAGCTGTTTCAGCGGCGGCGAAGGGCGGAACTGCCCAATTTTGTGATCAACAACCACGGCTGAGTAAACAGCTTCGCGTCCACCTGGCAGCACGTATTGCACAACCGACGAACCAAATTCTTCTAGCCGCTGTAAACGATACAAGTCGCCATTTTGCACGACGTGGCGCATTTGTTTGTAGAATTTGATGAAACGGCCGTATTCCTTCAACTCACGCGCATCTAATTCATTCAGATTCGACCCAATGCCCAACGCGCCACGCATCGCCACATGGAAACGTGTGCTTGTATCTAAAATGCGCCCGGTCTGGTGGTTTTGGCGATGTGTCACCCATGCTTCCATTGCCCGTGCCGGATAAGCGAGGCTGTACCCTTCTTGAATGGCAACCCGCGTCAGCGCATCCGTGTTGTCACTTGTCCACACCTGATCGGTACGAGCCATAATGCCTGCATCAATGCGCCCCCCCCCGCCTGAGCAGCTTTGAATCGACAAATGCGGGTACTTGCTGCGCAGCCGGTCCATAATTTCATAGGCACCGGCCACATGTGCTTGCCAGATTGCCTTGCCCGCCACAGACCCTGGCGGATTGGGATACCGGTTCATGTCCCATTTGATAAACTTAATCTCATATTCAGCCATCAGCTTGTCTAGCGCATCAAAAAGGTACGCAACCACTTCACGCCGGCCCAAATCGAGCATGAGTTGAAAACGTTGTTCGGTGCGCGGCCGACCGGGGAAGTGCAGCACCCACTCAGGATGCGCCCGATACAAATCAGAATCAGGATTGACCATTTCTGGTTCAACCCATAACCCAAACGACATCCCTAGCCGGTGAACTTCATCAATCAGTGGCTGCAAACCGTTTGGAAACACATCCTTACTCACCACCCAATCGCCCAATCCGGCATGATCGTGACGCCGACCACCAAACCAGCCATCGTCTACACAAAATAGCTCGACGCCCATGTCGGCAGCTTTTCGGGCCAGTTCAATTTGATTCTGTTCGGTTAAACCAAAATAGGTTGCTTCCCAACTGTTATAAAGAACGGGCCGCAGTTCTGGCAGCTGTGGCGGCTGTGGCAGCACTCGTTCGCGCAAATGCGCGTGCATACGACGACTGGCCCCACCCCATCCACAGTTGGACACACCGCCAATCATCGCTGGCGTTTTGTGCGTTTCGCCTGGAGCCAGTTCCAGATGAAAATCAACAGGATTGTAGCCACTATGCACACGCATGTTCAGATTGTGGATGCTTTCAAACGCAAGCCGCCATGAGCCACTATAGGCCAACTGTCCAAAATAAACCGTGCCAGATTCTTCCCAAGCCTGGCCAGTGCGGTTGAGCATGAAAATAGGATTGGCGTGGTGCCCTGTTTGTGTGGTGCGGTGTTCGACAATGTGCATCCCAATCGGCAGTAGGTTACGTTCGGTCATAAATTCGCGTGCCCATGCACCGGAGACGGTGGTGAGGTCATAACGGCCGTTTCCTATATGCCACACCCCCGAAAACAACTGTTCTACCTCAACCGGCACATCACCACCATTTTCCAACTCAACCCAGCGCTCGATAATGTCGTGTTCGGGTGTGATGCGGTAGCAAAGCGTGGCTTTCAGCGGCTGCTTTGGGTCTTGCATGTTGACGCGCAGGGTTTGGCGAGAGGTTGAAACGGCCGTTTCCAATCCATGCTGCGGCGCATACCCTGGCTCAGCATCCGTCACAATCTCGTGGTCCACATACACCAGGCGCACGTCCCGAATTGGCAGCAGCGGGGCTTCGTTTGGCTGCACATTGTCCGGCAGCGTAGCAAAGTTCACCTTCAGCGACACTTCATGCTGGCTCACATCTCCAAATGTAATCAATTCATCGGGGCGTGCTTGCCCTTCAAACGAGCCAAAATCGCCCTGTTCGAAATGCGTTTGCCCGCTAATCAAATCGTCATTCGTGGCATCTGCGGGTTTTGGCCCCCAGGTGAGATGCACAAGACGGCCGTTTCCGTTCACCTGAAACACATATTGACTACGTGCTAATATCAAATTAAATGTCTTTGTTTCAAAATTAAAATTAATCATCATGACCTTCTACATATTTCACAAAATTTATTGCGCCATATTATCCAGAAAAGTCAAAACCTGTCACCCCCAATATTGAAATTGGATGCGGGAATCCTGACTAAGCTTTACGAAAGAACTTGGTCAATGCGATAACGGGTAAAAAATAAAATGATAATGAACAAAAAACGCAGATGACACAGGTTGAAGAAAGAAATCAAAATAAATCTTCGAAATCTGCGTCTAACATCTTCGAAATCTGCGTTTAAAATAATTTTAAACCTTTTGCTGACTACTTATTAATTCGCAGTATTAATTCCAGGCAAGCACGGCCGTTATGATACGGTGTTTTCCAAGGCCCAGCTTTGTCCTTGTCAAGTGGTGTCCCGTCAGGCTGAACGCCCCAAAACCATTCACCATGCTGTTTGTCAACCAGTTTTTCACGGACAAATGCCCAGCAGCGCTGCACCGCATCGAGGAAATGGGGCTGGCCGGTGAGTTGGTAGGCGTTGAAAAAACCAACGAGCGCTTCTGCTTGCGGCCACCACTCTTTAACGGCCGTTTCCGGTGCATCCTTCAACCCACCATCGACATCAATCCCCTCGTCATAAGCAATTTGGGCCATTTTTAGTGAAACGGCCGTTACCGCCGCCAGCAAATCGTCATCCCCTAGCACTTCCGCCGCTTCCACCATCAACCAGGTTGCCTCGATGTCGTGACCATAAGAAACGCCGTCATGCAATGATTGCCAATCCGCAGTGAAGTGCAGGCGTAGATGACCGGTTTCTTGGTTCACAATTTGGTCCAGGTGCAAACGAATCAAGCGGCGCAGGCTCTTTTGCAGCGCTTTGTCAGGCCAAACGCGCAGCAAATTCGTGTACGCTTCCATCACGTGCAGATTTGTGTTCATCGTTTTAGCAACAGGTGCGTCCATCTCATCCACATTTTCAGCCAACCGCTGCTGCCAATCTTGAGAGAATATGTCGAAGTAGCCACCATGTTCGGAATCATGGGCGTGTTTTTCAAGGAGGTGGTAGAGTGAAACGGCCGTTTTCAACGCCCGCTCATTCTCTGTTGCCAGCGCATACTCGCTCAAGCCATACATGGCAAATGCTTGACCGTAGATATATTTTTGTGAGGAAAACGGCCGTCCCGCTGCACCAACAAACCAATAAAAACCACCGTGTTCTTCATCCCACATGTTTTTCAGCAAAAACTGGCAGGCATGGTTAGCTATGCGAACATTCTCATCATCACCCAGTTTGCGAAAAGCGTGTGCATACGTCCACAACAAGCGACTGTGCTGTACCAACCCTTTTGCAGCACTTTTGTAGATTTGGTTTTTGTTGTCAATACGGCCATAAAAGCCGCCCCGCTCGTTATCAACCAACAGCTCACGATAAAATGGCAGGATGTTGGTGGTGAGTTCCTGCTTGACTTCATTGTGGAGCTGATTTAGGTTGCTTTGTTGTTGAGGGGAAACGGCCGTTTGCGAAATTTCATGCATACAATTTACCTACTTCACGCTTCTGTCATGCCTGCGTAGGCAGGCATCCATCTTCTGGATTCCCGCCTGCGCGGGAATGACAAGTTAAGATAACTTTTGAAACAGAGTGTTTTGGAACCGCACTTAAATAAGTTCGTCAAGATTGGTTCAATCTCGGAAAATTGAACCAATCTAAATGAGCAAGTTATTGAAGCTCAGCATCTTTTGGGGAACCATAAAGGTCCACCCCCACAGTGCAAATCGTGCCAATTCTTAAATCTTCGAGTTCGATTTCACAAAATCTACAATTTCATTAACATAACCAAAAACGAGACTGACAGAAGTATCTGCTGCACCGTAATAAATGGCAATGCGTCCTGTCTCGGCATCAGTAAGTGCGGCACAAGGGAAAGCTACATTGGGCACGTCGCCAACGCGTTCGTAGGGCGCTTGTGGTGCAATCAGGTACGGCTCACCGCGAGCAATCACTTTCCACGGCTCATCCAAATCAAGCAAGGCAGCCCCAAAGCTGTAAACAAAACCATTACAAGATGTAAGGACACCATGATAAATCAAAAGCCACCCTTCACTCGTTTCAACTGGGATAGGTCCAGCACCAATTTTAGTAGATTGCCAGCCGGTGGTTGTGCCCATCACAAAGCGGTGCCGTCCCCAATGCAGCATGTCTGGACTTTCACTGTAGTAGATGTCGCCAAATGGCGTATGTCCGTTGTCGCTGGGGCGGCTGAACATAGCGAATTTGCCGTTTATTTTGCGTGGAAACATTACACCGTTGCGGTTGAACGGCAGGTATGCGTTTTCCATCTGGTAATAGGTTTCAAAATCGTGCGTGTACCCCACGCCAATGGTGGGTCCGTGATAGCCGTTGCACCAGGTGACATAATAGCGATCTTCGAGCCAGACGACTCGTGGGTCGTAGGCGTATTCAAAGGCGGTAACGTCGGCGGTGCGGGCATCGTGCGGCAAAAATTGGATGCGTTCATTGGTGATGTCCCAATTGATGCCGTCGCTGCTTTTGCCAGTGTGCAACTGCATCTGGCGGGTTTTGCTATCGCAGCGGAACACACCTGCAAAGCCATCCTCAAAAGGCACAACGGCGCTGTTGAAGATGCTGTTTGATGAGGGGATGTGGTCGTGGTCGATGATGGGATTGGATTGGTAACGCCAGAGAACGTTGGTGGTGTTTAACGGCCGTTCTTCCCACGGCATATCCGGTAACGATTGGCCAACAATTTTTATCGATGGAATCACTTTTGTGCTCATAATTTCTCTTCCTTTTTCAAAAAGCTAAAGATTACATAATCTTATGATTTTTCATGATTATAGCGTCAATGTCTGTTTGTAACATAGATAAAAATCATTGGCTTATGACTCACCGTTAGAATCCAATACCTCTCTTACCTTTATCGCCAGCGCATCAATCGCAAATGGTTTCTGAATCCAACCATCGATTCCCTCTTGCTGTAACTCATCCCTGTTTTGTCGAAGTGGATAACCAGTCATGATTAACATCTTCGGCACCATCCCCAACCGCCGCACCGTTTGATAAAGTTCCAACCCCCCCATTTCCGGCATAATCAAATCGCTGACCACAAGCGAGACCGAGTTGTCTATCTCTGTTAACATAACAATTGCTTCACGGCCGTTTTCTGCTGCAAGCACCTTATATCCCAATCCCACTAACGCATCCGCGACTGATGAACGCATCACCGGATTATCTTCCACCAGTAAAATCAATTCAGATCCACCAGGCAGCACATCCATTTCCAACTCCGACGCATCTTTCTCAGGTGATTCCGACAAAAGAGGCAGATAAATCGTGAAAGTTGTGCCCTCCCCTACCTGGCTTAGCACATCCATAAACCCATCATGTTGTTTGACAATGCCATAAACTTGAGCCAACCCTAAACCAGTCCCTTTGCCAGGTGCTTTCGTCGTGAAAAACGGTTCAAACAGCCGAGGTAAATGCTCTGGCGCTATACCCGTTCCTGAATCCGAAACCGTTAACTGCGCCCACTCCCCTGCAACCATATCTGGCAAAGGCGGTACCTGATCAGGTTCAATGGTCAGCTTACCTACCTCAAATATTAATTTACCACCATCTGGCATCGCATCTTTGGCATTAATTGCTAAATTCATCAACACTTGCTGTAGTCGTGTCAAATCTGCCAGCACAGAACTCTTTTTCGTGTGATAGATCATCTCCAGCCGGATATTCTCAGGCAGGGTGCGTTCTAATAATTCAACCTTGGTAGAGTTGACAATTGTTACCAAATTCAAGGGGGTCCGCTCCATCACTGAGCGTCGGCTGAAATCCAAAATTTGAGCGATCAAGTTAGCTGCATGGTGAGCCTGTTCTTCAACCAGCTTCAGATGCTTGCGGCTCTTGGCGGGCAAGTTGGGCATGCCTTGGGTTAATTGGGCATAGAGCGAAATCACACCTAATATATTGTTGAAATCATGCGCAATACCGGCAGCTAATTGCCCGACTGTCGCCAGCCGTTGCTGTGCTTGCTGGTATTTACGACGAGCACGGGCTTCGGTCACATCGTTAATTACCATCACCCAATTTTCTGGCTGGGCATCATCTCCAACGGGGCGCGCAATCATTTCAAAAATACGGCCGTTACACTCAATTTCATGCCACAACCCTTGAGAAGGGGGCTTCAGCAGTTCAGACAACGAACGCTCACCCAAAGCGATAATGGCGCCTACTTCATTTTTTCGTGCCAATAAATCTAAATCCTTCTTGGCAACTGGATTGGTTAAAACAGCAAAACCTTCTTCATCTATGAGCAATACTCCCTCAGGAACCGTTTCGATTATTTGCTGCACACGCTGCACCTGTTCGCGCACCTGAATCAACAGCCGCATCCGATCTGCTTCGGCTGCTTTTCGTGCCGAGATGTCATGTTTGATCGCAATGAAATGAGTGATTTCGCCCTTGTCGTTTGTTAATGGTGTAATCGTTGTCTCTTCTATGTAATGAGCACCATCGGCACGACGGTTTGTTACTTCGCCACTCCATGACCTTCCAGACAAAATCATATCCCACATATCCGCATAAAATTGTTTATCATGCATATTTGATTTGAAAATGCGGGGGTTTTTGCCAATGATCTCTTTGCTAGATCGACCAGTTAGCTTCAACAAAGCCGGATTTACCCATTCAATATTGCCATTAATATCAGTTATGAGAATGCCGTTGGCAGTTGCTTCTAATGCAGCACTCTGCAAACGCAAAGTTTCTTCAGCTTTTTTATTAGCGGTAATATCACGGGCAATGCCCTCAAGAGCCACAGAACGGCCTATTTCATCTTTCACAAATACAGGATTAATTTCTACCCAGAACAGCCGGCCATCCTTGTGTGTCAGGCGAAGGACGATGCGTGATTCGCTATCATCCCGTTTCGTATTAAGTGACGTCAACTGCATTAAATCTTCGTCAAGCACAAATTGGAGAAAGGTGGTGGGATCATCATAAATTTCTTCTGGCAAATAACCGGTGATGGCTCTTATTGCGGGGCTGATATATTCAATGTGAATGTCCGGTTCAAGGCGAATTCTGAAGATGATATCTTTCGCGTTTTCGGCTATGCGCCGGAACCGCGCTTCACTCTCGAATAATGCAGCCTGTTTCCGAGCCACCTGCGCACGATGATATGCATTTTCCAATGCTGTCGGTAATTCAAACAGGTAACGCGTATGCTTAATCAGATAATCGCTGGCCCCCAGACGCAATGCTTTTGTAGCGACTTCCTCGTTTCCTTGCCCGGTCACCAATACAACGGGGAGATCGAGGCGGCGCTCATTGCGGATGATTTTCAATGCTTCCAATGCATTCAAACTAGGCAACCGGTAATCAAGCAAGAGCACATCACAGCGACAAGGAATATCCGGTGATTGAGGCAGATAATTCAAGGCTTCTTCTGATGTGTAAAACACTTCTAACCGAATGTGGGGTGCATAGCGGGCAAGATGACGGCGAGTCATCCTTATATCGCCATCATGCCGTTCTACATAAACAACACGCAAAGAACGTGTGCGCAGATCAACTTCACGATGATAACGAGCCAGGGCCGATTCCAAAGCATCAGGTAGATTTACAAGATAATCGGCTCGTTTGACAAGATAATCATGCGCCCCGGCTTTAAGCGCGGCAACGGCCGTTTCCTCATCTCCAGAACCAGTTAGTATCACAACCGCAATCGATAATCCACGCTCTCGAATCCCTCCCAGCACCTCCAATCCGCTGCCATCAGGAAGATTTAAATCCAACATAATCAGATCATAGTCTACTGTTTCCACTAACCGATTATTAGCCTCGACCAATGTATTGACAATGTCCAGGTTAATATGCGGCGCACTCCTGGCTAATTGGCGGCGAGTCAATTCGGCATCATGCAGATTATCTTCTACATATAAAATTTTCATAAATTCACCTAAACAGGTGGTTGATTAAGGATTGTCCAATACAACTCTATTTGCTCTGCAACTTCGATAAACTTGTCAAAATTAACCGGCTTCACAATGTAGGAATTTGCACCCAGTTTATACGCTTCCCGTACATCTCGATCTTCAGCTGAAGAGGTCAAAACAACAATCGGAATCGTTTTGAATTCGGGATGAGATTTAATATGCTTCAGCACCTCTAGACCATCAACTTTAGGCATTTTCAAATCAAGCAAAATGACAACCGGCTTTATTTCACCCGCCTCCCAACGTGGCAGCCAGGTCAATGCTTCTTCGCCATCACGTGCGACTATGATTGAATTTGTCACGTTGCGCCGTTTGAAAGCACGTAAAGTTAAGTCTACATCTAAAGGATTGTCTTCAACGAGTAAAATAGGTTTGTTAACTGTCATTTGTTTTTTGGAATCTCCAAATAAAAAGTGGCACCCTGGTCTGGTTCGCCTTCGGCCCAAACCCGACCATTCATACGCTGCATCGCTTTCTGAACAATGGCTAGCCCGACACCAGTGCCGGGATACTCCTCTGCACGGTGTAAACGTTGAAAAATTTCAAAAATACGATCGTGAAACTTCATATCAAAGCCTTTGCCATTGTCTTGCACCCAAATGATACACGACGTTTCCGTTTCATGTCCACCAATTTCAATCACGGGCTGCGGCGTATCACGGGTAAATTTGAGCGCATTGTCCAACAAATTACGCAGCGCCATTGTCAACCCATCTGGATCAGCAATAACGCCCGCTTCCACTCCACCGCCCTTCACCTCAGTCCCCGATTCCGCTTCTTCATTTGCTCCTTCCATTAATAATGATCAAATGAGCTTAAGTGGGATAATCGTGCTAGCTTGCAATCTGCTACG
>QQUD01000419.1 GCA_008501785.1 Chloroflexota bacterium | reverse complement strand
CCTTCCAACTATCGGCATCCGTCCACACAAAAAGGCTGCCATTTTCACCAGCCACCCACACCGGCGTAATCACCCCTGTACCATTTTTACGAAACGTTTCTAAAGCAATATATTGCGCATCTCCTAACGTCGATAAAGTCATAATCGTCACATCTCCAATGTAAATAGCAATTAGCTATTAGTTATCAAGTATTCATGCGTGGTGGTTCATACCATTCATGAGATCTCCTAAGCATTTATAAAGAAAGCAATCTTAGTTATCGCACAAACCCTCGATTCTTGGGATAACGTTTCACCTATTTTTACACATTTCTAATTGTTTATTTCACACACGACCCGTACAACAATCATCGTTCACACAATCGAAAACCCCAGTTACAATAACATCATTTGGCTGAAAGCTAATATCTGAAAGCTATCACCACTTACAAAAAGGAATGTCACAATGATCAAAATCGGTGCAACAGTCGCAATTATTCAAGATGGCAAGATTTTAATGACCAAGCGTGAAGATTTTGAGGTATGGTGTTTGCCGGGGGGCCATACAGACCCAGGAGAATCGGTGGCGGAAACGGCCGTTCGCGAAGCCCGCGAAGAAATCGGATTAGAAGTCGAGTTAACCCGCTTTGTCGGTGTCTATTCCCGCATCGGCGGCGAATACACGATTCACCTCAATCTATTTGCCGCTGAGCCAATTGGTGGCGAAATCAAACTGCAAACCAACGAAGTGACCGCCATCGACTACTTTGCACCCGATGCGCTGCCTGATGAGATGTTTTGGTGGCATCGGCAAAAAATTGCAGATGCGATGAATGGGGTTACTGGCGCTGCATGGCGGTTTGAAGTCGTGCCTGCAGAAATCGTCAACTCCCGCCCTGAGCTGTATGCGTTACAGGCAAAATCTGGGATGACTCCCAGCGACTTTTACAAATACTTCTTCGAATCAAACGGCACACACCGCATCGAAAAACTTTTATAGTGGCCAATATTTACTCATAATCCGCTTTAGTCTTTTCAATTGATCTGGATTAGGTGGCTGATAATTATCCAAATAATTGCTGGCCGCCTTGCGACCCGCCGCGATCATTTTTCGATACGTTCCATCAAAAGGAGACGCCTTGATGTGAAAATCAGTAATGGCGACACAACAGTTGCTAATATTAATGGTTCGCCACTTGTCTACTTCGTTATTTTCAAACATAACATCCTGTTGGTCTACCATCGCTTCCATCAAATGGGAAATATAACCAGACAAACTCGTAATTTCCCGGTTCAGCCCTGGGCAATCTTCCGGTGTGTACAAGTGCAGCCCCAATGTTTCCCAATTGATGCCATTAATAAACCATTCGTTTTCAATAGCGAACTGCTCTCGATCAAACACATGAATTGGAAAATTATTTAACACACCACCATCGCCATAATAATCCCCTTGACCCAACTGCTCACCATCAAACTGTATTGATTCGAAATAAAGGGGAATCGACTGGCTGATGAGCAGCGCATCGGCCACAGCTACATCTGGGGTCATATCGAAACAGAACACTTCAACCGATTTAGTTGACAAGTTTGTCCCCACAACATGCAAATCACGAAACCCACGCGCCTTGAACTCGGCAAATGTAGCACGGCCGTTTCCGTCACACTGCGACGCAATCACCTCTTGCATAAATTGATAACCGTACTTAATTTTGTACCACCCATACTGATTTAACAAACGCCGCGCACCATCAAACCCCGCCACAACCCGATCCACTTGACTTTCAATCAGCTTAGGCGGCTGCCAGGGCAAATCTTTGACAGACATGAGTGATGGAATTTTGGCAAAATCAACCGAATTAAATATATTGTTTGTCTCTTCTGCAGACAGGCGAAAGCTAACTAACGTGGCTACCGTTGCCCCAGCCGATGTGCCTACCACCCGCTGAATTTGCGGCAATATTCCATGCTCTTCCAGCGTCAACAACGCCCCTTGAAAAGCCAAAGTCTTGATTCCACCACCCTGAAAAGCCAGATTTTTAAATGGATAATTTAACATATTCTTATTTAACAAAGTGCAAAAACAATAGCAGCAAGCAATAGCAGTAAGCAATAGCAGCAATAGCTGTAAGCAATAGCAGCAATAGCAGCAATAGCAGCATCTTCTTCCCTGACCCCTGCACCGCCCTCTTCTCACCCTTTCGACAAGTCAGCTACTTCTTCACCAACCGCACGACGCAGCTCCCCAATTTCAATCCGCATCAGCGCGTTGGTATCGCCACCACCACCGTAAACGATTGATTGGTTGTAAACGGCCGTATCTACAATCGTCCTGATACGTCGCCGATGCCCAAATGGCGGCACAGCTCCTACTACATAGCCGGTGATTTCCAGCACCTGTTCCTCTTTACCTGTTTTCAACCGCCGCCGCGAAATGCCTAAATAATCAGCCAACCGCTTCCACGCAATTCGCGCCGTGCCCCCAGCAATCACAATCACCGGTTCTCCATCCGCCAAAAACAGCACCGACTTGATTATTTGCTCAGGCAGGACCCCCAAAACGGCCGCTGCATCTGCTACCGTTTTCGTCTCCTTCTCAAGACTCAAAACCTCGGCATCAATCTCGTTCTCAACAATAAACCTGGACAGAATTTGACTATTGAACATACTGTAAAATATACAGCATTGGTTCCACAAATGCATCTAAAATCATGACAGTTCAGGTGCGTCGCACAGCAAACCAAACCTTTTGTTCCAAAATTTTGTAAAAAGTGCCTCACCCCCATCATTCGCTGAAAAAATACAAAATGTGTACAATTTCAAATGCGTTTAAAAATCGCAATCCTACTCCCACAAAAACCGGTGCAAAATATGAGTCAACTTGTCAGTCGAATTAAAACCAGCAGCAAAGAATATCAAACCAACTTCACATTCAACAAAACATTAGCCGACGACCTCCATAAACAGCAGGAAGCAGCC
>QQUD01001040.1 GCA_008501785.1 Chloroflexota bacterium | reverse complement strand
GCTCGATGGGGCATTCTCATTACCGGCATGGTTGTGCTTGTATTTTGGTTTAATTTGCCACTCACTATTTCCAAAATCAACACCTTTTTGCTTGGATTTTGGCCACAATGGCAGACTAATTTGTATTGGTATTTCCTCATCGGTGGGCTTTTCTTGGTACTAACAGTAGACAATAAAAACGCTTACTGTGCCTGGTTTTGTCCATTTGGTGCTGTCCAAGAGTGCATGGGCGCAATTGGTGGCGCCAAACTATCAGGTCCGCGCAAGTATCGTCGCTTTTTTGTATGGTTACAGCGTGGGCTGGCCTGGTGCGCAATTATGATTGCAATGGTGTTCCGCAATCCAGGGCTTTCCAGTTTTGAAATATTTGGCACGCTGTTCAGTTTAACCGGTTCAACGATCATGTTTGCCTTGTTGGGCATCATTTTAATCATGTCGCTGTTTGTAAAACGGCCTTGGTGTAATTTCTTATGTCCGTTAGACCCGGTTTATGACATCATTCGTCTCGTCAGAGGTTGGGTAATGGAGTTCGTGAAAAAAGCAAGAAAGGGGGCAGCAGCATGAAACAGGTATCAAGAAGACAAGTAATCAAAATGATTGGTGCCAGCGCGGCAGCTGGAGTCGCCTGGAAGTTAGGCATCCGAAATCAACAATCGCCGCTCGTAGAAGTTTCTGAGAGCCGGGTGCTGATGGGAACGGTTGTGAATTTGACGGTGATTGGTGAGGATGAAGGGGTGGCAAAAACGGCCGTTTCCGCCACCCTCAACCACATGGCACACCTCGAGTCGATTCTCAGCCACCACCAACCAACCAGCCAACTATCCACCCTCAACCAACAAGGCTATTTAAACAACGCCAGCGACCCACTGCTGGATTTAATCGATCAATCACAGCAAATCAGTGATATGTCAAATGGAGCCTTTGACATCACAATTAAACCGCTTGTGGATTTGTACCAGGAGCATCAAAAAAACGATGAACTGCCGTCGGAAACGGCCGTTTCCACCACCAAACAACTCGTCAACTACAAAAACATTCACATCAATGGCAAAAATATCACCTTCGCCAAACCCGAGATGAGCATCACGCTCGATGGCATTGGTAAAGGGTATATTGTAGATGCAGGAACGGCCGTTTTGCACGAACAGGGTTTTCACAACGTCATGGTCGAAGCTGGCGGCGACTTGATGGCCTCTGGCGAAAAAGACATGAATCAACCTTGGCAAATCGGTGTGCAGTCACCGCGACCACAATCTGAAGCTATTTTGGCAAAACTCAGCTTGCACAATCAGGCAGCCGCCACCTCTGGGGATTACATGCAGCCATTTACGGCTGACCTGAGCCAACACCACATTTTAGACCCGCGTACCGGATACTCTGCACCAAACCTAGCAAGCGTGACGGTTACTGCGCCTTCAGTGATGCTGGCGGATGGGTTGGCAACGGCCGTTACCGTCCTCGGTTCACAGGCAGGACTCAATCTGATAAACCGGCTGCCACACGCTGAAGCCTATTTGGTTACAAAAACATCAAAAGTGATTTCATCAGCAGGATTTGGATGAGCATAAAACCCAAAAGTGACATGAGGAACTATTCATTTTCTCGCGTCACTTTTGGATGCGGAATTTGCGCCTGAATCATCAGCCCCCCCTCTGGATTATTCGCAAACTGCAAACTGCCCCCCAGCAGGGCCACCCGTTCGCTAATACCCAACAATCCAAAATGACCCGAATCGCTCACCATTGACAAATCAAAATCGCTAGACAATCCCTTACCATCATCCGCAATCGTCACAGAGAGCATCCGTGGTGACGTATACTCCAGGCTCACCCGCACTTGAGACGCATCCGAATGTTTCCAAACATTGTTGAGACTCTCCTGCACAATGCGGAAGATGGACAGTTCAATCGTTTCCGGCAATCGGGCAAAATTCTCACTCAAATCCAAATTCATCACAATCCCAGTTCGGTCGCTCCAGTTAGCCATATAAGATTTAAGTGCAGCACCCAAGCCGAGACTATCGATTGCAGGCGGGCGCAAATCCCTGCAAATGCCCCGAATATTGGTCACCATTTGTTGCACAATGTGTCGCATATCATGCATTTCAGCAATCAAAGGATCATTCCCCGTGGCCAATCGGGTGTTTTCTTCAAGCTGGTAATTCAAACTCAACAGCTCTTGAATTGTTTCATCATGTAGTTCACGAGCCAAACGCTTCCGTTCCACCTCACGCTCGGTCAACAAACGGCGCTGGGCATCTTGCAATGACATATTGGCGCTGTCCAACGCCCTCACCTGTTTCGACAACTGCTCCAGCAGCTCCTGATTCACTGAATCCCGCGCAGCCAAATCTTTCTCTAGCAGCTGCTGATTGTGTCGCAAAATTTCAGCCTGCTGTTTTGCCTGGTAATAATTATCAAGCGCCCAAATAGCTGGCGTACGCTGCTGCTGTTCGCCGCTACCCACCAAAGCAGCCACAATCTCTTCCCGATTCGTATCATCTGTTTCAAAATTGGCGACCAGTTCCCCTTCACGTAACACAATGATGCGATCGGTCACGGCAAACAGATGGTCAAGGTTTTGTGAACTGTACAAGACTGACAGATTTTGCTTTTGCCAGGACTCAATCAACGATAACATTCTAGACTGGTAATGCGTGCTGAGAACGGCCGTTGGATCATCAACAATTCGCAGTGTAGCCGGTGCTGCCATTCCTTGTGCAATTGAAACAAGCTGCCGGTCGCTGTTAGAAAGATTGATCACTTTTTCGCTTAAAGGTTTGTATCGAAAATCGAGTAACCCAAGGATTCGTTTGGCTTCATCATTCATTTTGCGCTGGTTTGGGATATTGAACTGCCTGCCAAAAATTGACCACTTGATTTCATGCCCTAGAAAAATATTACTGATAATATCGAATTGATCAGCCAGCATTGGTTTTTGGTGAATTAAGCTGATACCCACTTTTTTGGAGAGGAAGGGCCATGTGAGAGAACGGCCGTTAAACACCAATTCCCCCGCATCCGGCACAAGCAATCCCGCCAAAATGCGCGTGAGCAAAGTTTTACCCGCGCCACTGCGCCCCGCCAACCCCACCACCTCGCCCGGGTAAATCTCCAGGCTAATATCATTTAAAGCAGCAAAGAAACCGATTCGCTTGCTGATATGTTCAGCGGATAATAATGGGTCCATATTAATCAATCGTATCGGAAATGATTTGATACAGTGTATCTGTATCAATATCTTTTTTGTCCAGAAATGCCATAGCGCCCGCCTCAAGTCCCGAATTGCGGAATGCCCTGTCAGGGTAAGCACTCATCAAAATCACACGAGACCGCCGAGATTGTGCTTTGATTTGACGCGTACACTGAATGCCATTCTCATCCCCCAACACCACATCAACAAATACCAGCTGCGGCGACATTTGCCACACCAAATTCAGCGCATCCTTTGAATTTTCAGCTTCGTAAATTGCACCCTGCGGGCAAACATGACTGATCATCCGGCGCAAACGTTCCCGGTAGCGCCGATTATCATCCACAACCAAAATGGATGGTTGCTTTTCTTGAGGCCTCTCAAATGGAATTTCTAAAGGCACTTCCACTCCCAATCTCTTTGAGTAAACTTCGGGGTGCTGATGAGCAAAATTAGCCGCTTCCAATCTGCTTTGCACCTTTAACTGACGATACAAGCGTGTCAAATGTGTCTCAACTGTTTTAACGCTAATGCCCAATTCAGATGCAATGGCTCTGTTGTCTAAACCTTCAGCCAGCAAAGGCAATATATCTAGCTGCCGAGGAGATAAATGAAGCTTAGGTTTTGTTTGGGCAGGCGAAATCAACTTATCAACCAACGAACTGGTAATCCAGCGAGCACCTTCCAAAATACGTTCAACAGCCAAACGCAAGTCACTCAACGTCTGATCTTTGAGATGGTATCCATTTACGCCAGCACGCAGCAATCCTTGCACATATACATCATCATCGTATGCACTAACCACCAATATTTTCAAATCGGGATAGAGCAGCCGAATATTTTGAATGGCAGGAATGGGATCAAATTGTGGCATTGTCACATCGATCAGCAGCAAATCTGGCTGTAAAGTATTAATAGCTGGCAGCAAGCCTGCTCCATCCCCTACCTCTCCCACAATTTCCAGCATGGGTTGATCTTTCAAAGCATTGCGAATGCCTGCTCGGATTAACGCATGATCATCAGCTATCAAAACTCGTGTGGGCATCATAAACCTATTATATGCAAAAAGTCGTTATTCTTCTCTATTTCGGGTGCGTTGCACTTTCCGAAGTGCGTCGCACCTATTCCTTCCTGACCCTATTTGTATGCTATGTCAGGAAAACTTCATAATCAATCGGTTTGATTAAGGGATTTCCCTGAATGCTGATAAGGATTTTTCCCCAAGGGGATTAGTGGAGATTAGGGATATACGGCCGTTTCTTGTTCAGCTTTAATATAAAAGGGAAACAAAATAAGTTCAATTCACACAAAGGAGGCAAAAAACCACAAAATTAATCAAAAACTAATCAATAACACACTTGCGAATCAAATTTTTAACAACCATTTGGAGGACGAGAGAAAAAATGAACAGTAAATTACTCAAATTAGCCTTTGCCATGTTTGCCATGTTTTTAGCCTTTGCACTGATTGGATGTGGTGGGCAAGCCGAAACGCCAGCAGAACCCGCAGATTCACAAACCACAGAAGATACAACAAGCGAAGAACCAGAAGTCGCACCTGAAGCAGTTGCAGGCAAAGTTGGTATCGTACTGCCAACCAAAGACGAACCCCGTTGGGTACAAGATGAAACACGCTTCAAAGAAGCATTAGAAGCCGCTGGCTACGATGTAGAAATCCTCTTCAGCCAGGGCGACTCTGCTAAAGAACGCGCCAACGTCGAAGACCTGATTACCAAAGGCGCATCAGTCATTATCATCACACCACAAGATGGTACAGCCGCCGCCGCTGCCGCCGAAGCCGCTAAGGACGCCGGTGTCAAGGTCATCTCCTACGACCGCCTCATCCGCGATACCGACGCAGTCAATTACTACGTCACCTTCGACAGCGTGGCTGTTGGCGCTCAGCAAGCTCAATACCTGGTTGACAATGCCAGCGGAACCGGCAATCCGCTCTATCTCTATGCAGGCGCTGCTTCCGACAACAACGCCTTCATCTTCTTCCAAGGCGCTTGGAGCGTATTGCAACCAAAAATTGCTGACGGCACATTCGTCATCAAAAACTCCAGCGAAGCCGAAGCCCTCTCCGACAAAGCAGACCTCAGCCGTGACGAACAGTCCCAAATCATTGGTCAAATTACCACCAACTGGGATTTCAGCGTTGCCAAAAATCTGGCCGAAGCCAACCTGACATCCGCCACCGCCGCAGATAAAGGGGATGTCTTCATCCTGGCGCCGAACGACGGAACTGCTCGCTCCATCGCCGACACATTCGCCGCTGACGGAGACGTAAGCAGCTACTATGTCACCGGTCAGGATGCTGAAAAAGCTTCCGTCCAATACATCATCGATGGCAAACAGTCCATGACCGTTTTCAAAGATGTTCGCACCCTGGTAGATGATGCCATTAGTGCTGCGGTTGCTTTGCTTGAAGGCAATGAACCCAACGCCACCGGCTCCTACAATAATGGCGCAACCGATGTCCCCGCGATTCAATCCCCAGTTGTTAGCGTAGACGCTGCCAATGTACAAGAAATCCTGATCACATCCGGTTACTACAATGCCGATGAGTTTACCGGTGTTGTCGGTGCTGAAGATGTGGCTGGCAAAGTTGGTATCGTACTGCCAACCAAAGATGAACCCCGCTGGGTACAGGACGAAGCTCGCTTCACGGAAGCATTAGAAGCTGCTGGCTACGAAGTAGAAATTCTCTTCAGCCAGGGCGACTCTGCTAAAGAACGGGCCAATGTTGAGGACTTGATTACCAAAGGCGTGCAGGTTCTAATCATTACACCACAAGATGGTACAGCCGCAGCCGCAGCCGCCGACGCTGCGAAAGCCGCTGGTGTAAGCGTTATTTCTTACGACCGTCTGATCCGCGACACCGATGCCGTTGATTATTACGTCACCTTCGACAGCTTGGCTGTTGGCGCCCAACAAGCACAATACCTGGTTGACAACGCTGAAGGCAGCGACAACCCACTCTATCTTTATGCAGGTGCTGCCACAGATAACAACGCCTTCATCTTCTTCCAAGGCGCTTGGAATGTATTGCAACCCAAAATTGCTGACGGCACATTCGTCATCAAGAACTCCAGCGAAGCTGAAGCTTTATCTGGCACCGTAGACCTCAGCCGTGATGAACAAGCCCAAATCATTGGTCAAATCACCACCAACTGGGATTTCAACACCGCTAAGAATCTGGCCGAAGCCAACCTGACCGCCACCACCGCTGACGATAAAGGCGATGTCTTCATCCTGGCTCCGAACGACGGAACCGCCCGAGCCATCGCCGACACCTTCGCCGCTGATGGCGACGTGAGCAGCTACTATGTCACCGGTCAGGATGCCGAAATTGCCTCCGTCCAGTACATCATCGATGGTAAACAGTCCATGACTGTCTTCAAAGACGTGAGCACACTGGTTAGCGATGCCATCAATGCCGCTGTAGCACTCCTCTCAGGTGATGCTCCGTCAGCCTCAGGCGCATACAACAATGGTGCCGCTGACATTCCGGCGATTCAATCTCCAGTTGTCACCGTTGATTCCGACAATGTAAAAGCCACTTTGATTGACTCTGGTTATTACAGCGCAGACGAATTCACCGGTTTAGAATAAAATACAGTTCGGTAGGGTCATGGCATGCCATGACCCTACGCTTTCCAAAGTTTCCCCTGGAGTTGATTATGAATGACGTCCCTATTTTGGAAATGAAAAACATCACCAAGGAATTCCCCGGTGTAAAGGCGTTAGACGATGTAACGTTTAGCGTCAAGCGTGGTGAAATTCACTGTTTGGTCGGGGAAAATGGTGCTGGCAAATCGACGCTGATGAAGGTTCTCAGCGGGGTTTATCCGTTTGGGCAATACGAAGGCGATATTATATTCGATGGCCAAAGCCAGCGATTTAACAATATTCGTGACAGTGAACAAACTGGTATTAGCATCATTTACCAGGAATTGGCGCTTGTACCAGAGCTGACTGTTTATGAAAACATCTTTCTCGGAAATGAAATCAGTAACGGCCAGCTAATCGACTGGAATGAAACCATCAAACGTGCCACCGAAATGTTGAAAAAAGTGCAGTTGGATGTGAATCCAGACGTGAAGTTAAAAGAACTTGGGGTTGGCAAACAACAATTAGTGGAAATCGCTAAGTCGTTGAGCAAAGATGTCAAGCTATTAATTTTGGACGAACCGACTGCTGCTTTAAATGAAGATGATTCCGACAACCTACTCGATTTATTGCGCGGTCTACGTGATAAAGGCGTCACTTGCATCATGATCACCCACAAGCTGAAAGAGGTTATCGCAATCTCCGACTCTGTAACTGTGCTACGTGATGGTCAGACGATTGTGACACTGGACGCCCATAAAGGTGAAGTCACGGAAAGGGCACTTATTAAGCACATGGTTGGTCGTGAAATTGATAATATTTACCCCCCGCGTGACCACCAGATTTCTGACGAAGTCGTGTTTGAAGTGAAAGATTGGAATGCGTATGATTCTTCGTTGGAACGTACCATTCTCAAAGGTGCTGCCCTCACTGTGAAAAAGGGCGAAATTGTCGGTGTGGCTGGATTAATGGGGTCTGGTCGTACTGAATTAGCTTTGAGCCTTTTTGGAAATCCTGATGGCTATCAGATTACTGGAGAAATGCTGATCAAGGGCCAAAAGCACCATTTCAAGCATCCTCGGGAAGCGATTCAGGCCGGTCTTGCTTATGTATCTGAAGACAGAAAGGGCAACGGTCTGATCTTAATGCAGGATATTAAGCAAAATATTACCCTGGCTAATTTGCAGGATATTTCAGAGCGTTGGGTGGTAAACGAAAACGCAGAAATTGCCGCTGCTAATGAGTATAGAAAATCAATCAACATCAAGACACCCAGCATTGAGCAAATCGTGCGCAACTTGAGTGGTGGAAACCAGCAAAAAGTCTCTGTGGCAAAATGGCTATTTGTTAAACCGAATGTGCTGATATTGGATGAACCAACTCGGGGCATTGATGTTGGTGCAAAGTTTGAAATTTACACGATCATGAACCGCTTGGTTGAAGAAGGAATGAGCATTATTATGATTTCTTCGGAACTGCCCGAAATTTTGGGAATGAGCGATCGGGTCTATGTTTTATCCTCAGGGAATATCACTGGTGAGTTACCCATCGAGGAAGCCACACAAGAACGCATTATGCATCTGGCAACCAGGAACTAACAAGAGGAATTAAAACCTGCTATTTACTGAGGAGAAATAAAATGTCTTTCATGCAAGATCTACGTAAAGTGCTCCGGGAAAACATCCGTGATTACGGGATGTTTATTGCCCTTTTCATTATTTGGGCTGTTTTCGCTGTATTGACAGATGGTATTTTTATATCGTCACGAAATCTAAGCAATTTGCTGAACCAAACTGGTTATATTGCGGTGCTAGGAATTGGGATGACGCTGATTATTGTCATCCGGCATATTGACCTTTCGGTAGGGTTTCTTGCTGGCTTTTTGGGGGCAGTTGCGGCCATTGCCATGTCTTCCTGGGGGTGGCCAGTTTTTATTGTTATTCCTGCGGTCATGCTGATGGGTCTTTTGCTTGGTCTAGTTCCAGGCTTTTTAGTCGCCCAGATGCGTATTCCCGCCTTCGTAGCGACATTGGCCGGGTTCCTAATTTATCGTGGTGCTATTCTGGTTGTGACTGAAAAGACAGGCACCATCATTATTTCTAATGATATTTTCAATGCGATTGGTAATGGATTTATACCGGATATTCCTGGCAGCTTTTTACCGGAACTGCATAAACTAACTTTGCTAATCGGGATTGTGGCTATTGTTTTGAATATTGTGGGTGAACTAAACGGCCGTAAAACCAAACAATCCTACGACTTCGAGGTGCTGTCCCCCAATATTTTTATCCTCAAGCTCGTTTTTGTCTCCCTCCTGATCGGCGGGATGACATGGGTGCTTGCTGGCTTCAATGGTTTTTCTTGGACAGTCGTGGTGATGTTGCTCGTTGTGGGAATCTACCACTTTGTGACGAATCGCACTGTGTTGGGACGGCACATTTATGCTGTCGGTGGAAATCCAGAAGCGGCCGAACTGAGTGGTGTAGATGTGAAACGCATCACCTATGTCATTTTTGGGCAGATGGGAATGCTGGCGGCGCTATCTGGCATGATGTTTGCCTCTCGTTTGCAATCGGCGACAACAACGGCTGGGACGCTGTTTGAGCTAGACGCGATTGCGGCGGCCTTTGTTGGTGGTGTTTCTGCTGCTGGTGGGGTTGGTAAAGTGACCGGGGCGCTGATTGGGGCGCTGGTGATGGCTTCGCTGACGAGTGGTATGAACTTGATGGGGATTGGTATTTCTTATCAATATATGGTGCGTGGTGCTGTGCTGGCAGCGGCCGTTATTTTTGACGTGGCAACACGGAACAGGTAACACTTCTACGATAGAAACCGGGGTTTTCAGAAAACCCGGTTTCTGTCTTTCTCTACTCTTGTCCCCACACAACAGATTCTGGATAAAAATCAAACCAATGATCTTCATATGCAGTCAGGCTGGGAAGTGCTTGTAACACCTGCCCACGTAACGGGCCATCCTCAGCCAGTCCGCGCACGACGTTCCAGGTAGAGCCAGTTTCCACATCAACAAGCTGATCGTTTTCCCACACAAATGTGAGTGTTTGCGTGCCAATGTCGCGGATATATGTGTGATAGCTGTTGTCTGCTGCCCAAATCAAAATAGGCACATTTCCAAGCTGATCATTCACCAATTTCGTTTGCGCTACTTCATCATATCGAAATGCCTTGGCATCTCCAGCTAACGTCACTCCAATCACAAAACCTGAATAAAATGGCACTTTAAAATTGGGCATGAGCGCGCTGTCATTTGTCATCACAAGCGTGTTTGGATGCTGAGAGCGCCAGCTTTCCCAGGTTGTCACCTGAGATGGCAGCAGAAACAGCTCCACACCTTTCAAATTGCCTTCAATGGCGCGTCCCCACGGCTGTGACCACACCGACCGCGTTTCATGATCCCACCATGTCATCGCGCTCATGTACAACGAACTAGCGTTGCCAAAGGTAAATGTTTCACCATTTATACGCCGGTCATGCACGAGACCGGTGTAGCAAATCGGTCACCACGTGACCAAAATGGGAATACCTGCCAGTTCATCGTTGACCATTTCTCTAAACTGAAGTGTGGTCACTGGATATGCTTTGGCTGCACCGCCCAGTGTCACACCCATCACCAATTCATCATCACGCAGATCGACCCGGCTGGCTTTGGCAAATTCGGGGTCATAGATAGGTGGAATGGCATCGTTTCGCGCCCACTGCTGAAAGTTATGGTCGAACGTGTCATCAATTCGCTCGTTCGTGACAGCCGCAGGTACAGTTGGCACTGGCACACCATTTCCAGCAACACCGCTACAGGCCGTCAAAACCCAGATGATTGAAAAAATAAAAACGTTTTGTTTTGAAACCATAACTTTTACTTTAACAAAACACCTTCACTTTTCATGTACGACACCTCACAGTCAGAATGAGTTGTTTATGAATAATAGAAATAGAAAAGTTTTTGGTGTTGTCCAACATTTACCTGAAAATTTTTTTACCACAAGGAGATCTATTCATGCACAGCGTGTTAAAAAGGCATTGGTCTTTAATAAGTTTATTACTACTTTTGTTTGCAGTTGCCTGTACGGGGGTGACCAGCAGCGAGTCTGAAGGTTGGGTTGAGGATGAGGGGGTATCAGCTGCCACCGATGCTCCCGAGCCGACTGATGAACCGGAGCCGACGAGTGTGGAAACGGCCGTTTCCCCCCAAGAAGATGTGACTGAAGAAGAAACGGCCGTTTCCCCAAACAAGGACCAAATCGTGACAGAAAACGGAACCACTATCTTCACCACTGACGACCGGGGAGACAGACTACGTAACCTAACTTCAACTTGGAATACCAATTGGAACTTACACACCATCGATTACGCAGACATTCTTTCTGGCGGTCCTCCACGGGACGGCATTCCCTCCATTGATTTCCCCACCTTTGTGTCCATTTCTGAAGCAGAGGAATGGCTTGTTGACGTGGAACCGGTAATTGCTCTTGAAATCAATGGCGATGCTCGTGCCTACCCACTGCATGTTATCACCTGGCATGAAATTGTAAATGATACTGTTGGGGATGAACCCGTTGTGGTTACATTTTGCCCGTTGTGTAATTCTGCCATCGTATTTGAACGTGTTGTTGATGGTGAAGTTGTCGAATTTGGCGTTTCGGGCCTGCTGCGCAACTCTGACCTAATCATGTACGATCGCACTGACGAAAGCCTGTGGCAGCAATTTACGGGTGAAGGCATTGTTGGCAATCACAGTGGTAAACAACTCACTTTCCTGCCATCAAGCTTAGTCAGCTTTGCAGATTTTAAAGCAGCTTTCCCGGATGGCACCATCCTTTCACGTGAAACGGGCTTCAATCGAGCCTACGGCGAAAATCCATACGCTGGATATGACACCTACGATTCTCCGCTCAGTGCA
>QQUD01000448.1 GCA_008501785.1 Chloroflexota bacterium | reverse complement strand
GGTACGGCTGATGCTGGTAATGTCATCACCTACAGTCATGTTATAACCAATACAGGCAATGGAACGGATAGGTTTACTTTTATTGCTAGTAGTAGCAATGGTTGGGAAACAGTCGAACCTGATGATCTCACACTCGTTTCGGGTATGACTGAAACCATCGTGGTTTCCCTTACTGTCCCGTCTGACGCGGTTGATGGGCAAGACATAATGCATGTGGTTGCCAAATCATTAACTGATAGTTCAGCAAATGACAATGCCGTCAACACGACCAATATTAACGGCCCTGTGGCAACGCTCGGTGTAGATATTTATCCAGATGGCAGCAAAACGGCTGAAGCTGGGACGACGGTCCAATATCTGCATACGATTGAAAATACAGGCAACGCGACAGACTCTTATCTGATTACGGCCGTTTCTACCCAGGGCTGGCCAATCATCATGTCAACCGAAAGGATCACATTAGCAAAAGGCGACACAGCCGATATTTCAGTACGCATCAATATTCCGGGAACGGCCGATGATGATACAGTAGATAGAACTGTTGTTACCGTTACTTCCATTACCGACAATGCCATCACGGATTCTGCAACCAACATAACTACCATTGGTCCCATTGGTAAAGAGGAATCATTCGTCTACTTACCAATGATAATGACCAACAACTCGTCAACACCAACACCAATACCAACACCGATAACACCGACACCCACGCCTGTTTCTTGTACATCAACAGACATTGATCTGGTAGTCACAGAAATACGTGTCGAGCCAGCCAACCCGGTTGCCGGAGAAACCGCAACTGTATTTATCACGCTGCGGAACCAAGGAAGCAAAAACGTTGCTTATGGCAACAACTTCTTCCTTGACTTCTACGTCGACCGTGTACCGCAGGTCATGGTAGCAGGTAATATTGGCTGGGGCATTCAAGGAGACGATCTAAACGCTGGCACAAGCAAAACATACAGTACGCCATACGTCTTTACCGGTGGCGCTCACCAACTGTATGCACAGGCGGATACTGATAATACAGTTAATGAATGTCCAAACGAAAACAATAATACGCTAGGGCCAATCTCGCTCACTGCATCGGGTACATTCATCAGTAATGGAGCATTAAACCAAATTGATAGCGATGAGCCACGGAACACCCCTACACCGATTAGCCCAATCACGCCTACACCAACTGTATCAACTTCCACATCATCTACATCAACACCAACACCGTCTGTATCGTCACCGACAACAACTGTATTGACACCAACACTTACTATATCAACACCAACACCCACGAAGGAGGAGTAGTTTGAAGATTAAATGGCATTCCCTATTTGCAATTATATGTTTATGGCTTATGGTCGCAGCACCCGTTCTGGCACAAACACCTAGGCCAACACCGACGAATGTCGCATCGAATCAAAATGAACCGCGAGGGTCTATTTTTGGCAGTGTTTATTTAGATGTGAATGGAGACGGCAATTGTATAAACAGTGGCGTTGAGGGTGAACAACCTGTTGCCAATGTAAATATGCAGTTCACGAGCAGTGATGCCACCACAATCATCCCTTTAACAACTGGGAGTGATGGCACATTTGGACTTGTTGCGGCCGGCGAAAGTAATTGGGAAGTGATGGCGATCCCTGAGACCAATATGATTGTAACATCACAAAATCCAATCTATGTGCCAGTTTACAAAGATGGAACGCTTGATCATAACAGCATCAACTTCTGTATCGCTGCCGCGGCAAGTCAAATTGCGAACCCGGTTGCAGAAGGAAGTGCCAATGCAATCATCGTCACAAATAATGGCACAACCACGATCACAGAGGCAAACGCATCAATATTGAACCCCGATTCTGGAGCTGCTGCCAATCAACCCGCTGCAAACACAATTTGGTTCATTGGAATAGCAGGCATTGGTGCTACATTCTTGCTCACCGGATTGGGCCTTGAATGGCAGCGTCGTAAAATAAATTAAGGGTGCAAGCGTAAACAAAAACGGCCGTTTCCAACCAAGCAGAAACGGCCGTTCATTCACAATTCACAATTCACTATATATTATTCTACTTCCCCTTCTTCGCCCGCGCCTGCCCACCAGCTAACCCATGCGCTCGCGCCACCGGCAGCACAAAAATCACCCCATTTTTCGGGTTTTCCATATCACCCAAAATATTTTCTGTGACTTCGATCAACCGGTCCACCCACGATTCATCCTCAACCACAGTAAATATCGTGCGATGTCTTTCCTCTGGTGTCCGCAAAAAATCGGCTAGAGAAGGAATCAGCGGAATATCCCGCTCCGTTTTCAAGCGGCGCTCACGCCCCATACCAGAGCTTTCTAAAATTGTGATACCACCCACCCCTTCTTCATCCCAGGCATCCAAAATATTAGTGCATTCATCCACTCTGTGTAAAATAAGCATGACCATGTAATTCATAATTCATATCCCTCTATAAAAAGATTTCATTAGAAACATCACGTCACCTGTTCCCGCACGCTCTCCTCAGGCGCTTGCGGCGCACCTGGGGAGGCAAACGAAAGGCGGAGTAATGGCGGCGTCACCAAAGTCGCCACAATCACCATGAATACAACAATAGCAAAATTTGCCAACGAAAGTAACCCTTCTGCTAATGCAAAAGAAGCCACAATTAAGCCAACTTCGCCACGTGATACCATCCCAATACCAAGTTGGATTGATTCACGCATTGTAAATCCACCCATTATTGCGCCGACACCACTGCCTACAATTTTGCTAATTACAGCCACAATCACAAGCAGCAGCGCAAACCAAATAGCACTGCCGCTCACGGCCAGCAAATCTACTTCCAGACCGATATTCACAAAAAAGATAGGGACAAAAAAGCCGTATGCCAACGCTGCTACACCACGTTCAATCTTGGTTTTATACGGCGTTCGGCCCAGGAATAACCCTACCAAAAATGCTCCGGTGATCGAGGCCATGCCGCCCAATACTTCTGCCGCCCATGAGTACAAAAGCAACGTCACCAACGTAAATGCCAGCGTTCCCTGGCTAATTGGCAGCCGGTCTACATACGAAAGCAGTCGCGGCAGCAGGCGAATGCCAAATACTGATGCCACAATCAGATAAATGATCATGAACAAAACAGTTAACAAAATGCCGCCAACCGTTCCACCACCCGTACCAAAGGTGATTGTTGCAATGGACAACATCAAAATCACCAACACATCATCAAAAACGGCCGCGCCCAACATGCCCAACCCCACACGACTCCGCAGCACGCCCAATTCCATCAATGTCTGTGCCGAAATACTGACGCTGGTTGCGGATAGTGCCAGCCCAATAAAAATGGCCTCTGATGTGCTAACGCCGAACAAAGCGGCCGTTCCCCACCCCAACAAGAGAGGTACAACCACACCCAACACACCGGACAAGGATGCAACCTTGCCTGAACTCAGCAACTCTGATAAATGAAGTTCTAAACCGGCCAGCATCATCAGAAAAATGACACCGAGTTCGCCCATCATCGTTAACACTTCTGGCAGTAGTTCATCATGTGAAAATACAGGCCACACATGCAACATATCCAAAACCGTCGGCCCCAATATCAAACCCGCAAGTAGCTCCCCTAACACGGCGGGTTGTCCTAGTCTTGTGCTCAAATACCCGCTCGCCTTCGCCACAAAGATGACAATCGAAAGGGCCAAAATCAAATTCAAAAATTGTTCAGCCATATTTATTCAACAACTATAAAAACCAGTAAAAACTTTCGTTTTTCAACGGTTGCTAAGAAATAACCTGCGATATGATGTTGGTTAATCATGCAAACAGATGCATCATACCGCTATTATTTTTCGATAAATTAATAAAATTCATTCAGTTTATATGTCAATCTGAATTAGAAGAATCATACCCAAAATGAGGGGAAAAGCTAATTGTGGAGAATTTAGAGTAGGGGAAAGACAAACTTGCTAACGACGCGTGGTCCTGAGCGGAAAGACGAATGTTTTCTGTGTTTTGACGTAAAGTATTTAATTGTTGAACTTGTGAATTGTTGAATTATTAATGAAAGTGTTATGCTGGCAACCCATCATTAACCATTCGCCATTTCAACAATTCACAAATTAATTATTTTCTTCTCCCCCTCATCTTCTTTTTCTACCACATCATCAGAAACAGGAAAGCTGGCTAACGTTTCCTGGTCTGTCGTGTAACGTCCCTTTAGCTGGTCAACCTGAGTTTTGTCCCAGAGTTCAACGCCATCTGAATAGGCTGCGCGGGCAATCATGTGCGCCGAGACGGGCGCTGTCAGCAGCACAAAAATTATGGTGGCAACTGCACGTGCAGAAATGCTTAGGTCCCAGAAGTAAACGGCCGTTCCCACCAAAATCAAACCCAATCCCAACGTCGCCGCCTTCGTCGCCGCCGACATGCGCAGAAAAATATCCGGCATCCGCACCATGCCAATGCCCGCCACCAGCACAAAAAAGACGCCCGCAAACACAAACAGCAAGCTAATCAGTTCACGCATAGCCTACCTCCTCAAGTCGATATACCGTGCAAATGCCACTGTGCCTAAAAATGAAATCAGTGCCAACGCCGTCGCTACATCAATAAAAACAGGCTGGTCCGTTACCATCGCATACACGACTGTCATCGCAATTGCCACCGAAATCAGCAAATCCAACGCAATCACCCGATCAGGCAGGCTTGGACCCCGCACCACGCGCACCAAAGACAGCACAATCGTGACTGCCAATAAAGTTAATGCCACACTCAAGGCAAGACCAATTGTTACCACTGCATCACCTCATGAATACGCCGTTCAAACCCTTGTTTGATCTCGGCGCGAAAGGCTTCCACGCTGTCCAAATTAAACGTATGTACATAAAGCGTCTTTTTGTCTGCCGATACATCCAATGACAGCGTGCCGGGAGTCAGCGTGATCACGTTTGCCAGCAGCGTGATTTCTTCATCTGTTTTCACATCCAGCGGAATGGCAACCACAGCCGGACGAATATTGTTCAAATTAGGTGACAACACACTAACCGCCACGCGCCAACTCGACACAACCAACTCCTTTAAGAAGTACAGCACAAAGGAGGTAACTCGTTTGATACGGTTTAAATAACTCAACTGCTGCCCAATAAAATGCTGTGTGATGCCTAACGTAAGCGCCACCAACACAAAACCTTCCACAAATCGTTCAACGGAAAGTTCACCAATTAAGGCCACCCAGGCCACACTCAACGCAATATTTAAACGAAACATGTTATCCTCCTTGCAAAACGGCCGTTACATACACACTCGGATTGAGCAATTGCTCGGCCACCATCATCGATAGCTGAAACAAAGGCTCAGCGAAAAACCCAATGATTAACGTAAAAGCCGCCAACACACCCACCGGCGCAACCCGCAGCAGCCAATCCCGACGTGGGACTTCTTCAGTTTGCTGATATGCCTCCGGTTGTGCTTTCCAAAACGCCTCATTCCAAATCTTGGTCATCGAATAAAGCGTCAACAATCCCACAAATAAGGACGTGGCAACAATCAAATATTGTTCAGTTTCTAACCCGGCTCTTACCAAGGTAAACTTGGCCCAAAAGCCTGACAGGGGTGGAATACCTGCCAGCGACAAAGCTGGGATTAAAAAGAGGACAGCCAACATGGGCTGTGCCCGGTACAAACCACCCAGCTTCTTTAATTGAAAGCTGCCTTGCGTGCGATTCACAACACCGCTCACAAGGAACAGGTTGGTTTTTACAATAATGTGATGGCTGATGTAAAAAATCGCACCAGCCAAAGCCAACGGCGTATACAGCGCCAACCCCATAATCATGTATCCAATTTGGCTCACAATGTGGAATGACAAAATGCGCCGAAAATCAGTCTGAGTCGCGGCTCCGAAAACACCCGTGACCATTGTCAATCCGGCAATGACCAGCAGCACCCGCGCATGGGTAAAGCTCACATCCTGCACAAACAGCAGTGTAAAAACGCGAATGATGGCATACACGCCCACCTTTGTCAGCAAACCGGCGAAGATGGCAGATATGGCTGTAGGCGGCGTATGATAAGCCGCAGGCAGCCAACCAAACAGTGGAAACAACGCCGCTTTAATGCCAAACGCCACCAAAAACAGCATCGCCAGTGTCAGTACCAACCCTTGAGGCGCATTTGCCAGCCCTTGCCGCAAATCTGCCATGTTTAGTGTGCCCGTTAGGCCATACAAAATGCCCACCGCTGCTAAAAATGCAGCCGACGCCAACAAATTGAGCGTCATGTACTTGATGGCCCCTTCAAGCTGGTTTCTATCACCGCCAAGCGCCAGCAGCACAAAGGACGCAATCAACATCACTTCAAACCAGACATAGAGGTTAAAAATGTCGCCGGTAAGGAAAGAACCGCTAACACCCATCAGCAAAATGTGATAGAGGGGATGAAAACCCAATCGTTCACGACGGGCATCAATATCGGCGATAGCATAGATGGCGACAGCCATTCCCATCAACCCGGCCAGCACAACCATAATGGCACTAAACAAATCGGCCACCAGCGTAATGCCAAACGGCGCGGCCCAATTGCCCATTTGCACGACAAGCGGGGTGTTTTGAGAGTAAACGGCCGTAAACAATCCCACCGCCGCACCCAACAACCCAACCGATCCCACCAGGCTAATCACCCGCTGCTGGCGCACATTCTGCCACACCATCACCGACAAAATCGCCGTTGACAATGGAATCAAAATTGGTAGTAAAATCAACAATTCTGTTCGCATTACGAGCCATCCGTCTTTTTAATCTTGTCAATATCATCTGTATTCACAGCCTGATAGACGAGTTTAATCAGCACAATCGCAAACGCCTGCGTGCCAAACCCAATCACAATCGCCGTCAAAATAAGCGCTTGCGGCAGCGGATCGGCAAATGGAGCTGAAATTGTTTTGGCCCCTTCAGCAATCAACGGCGGCACGCCAGCCACCAAATCACCCATCGAAAACAGCAGCAAGTTCGATGCGTGCCCCAGCAGGGCCAATCCTAAAATCAGCTTCACCAAACTGCGCCGCATCATCATGTAAACGCCCCCTGCATAGAGAACGCCAATTACAATGGCTAGTAGTAGTTCCATAATTTATTCTTCAAACTCCGACGGACTAAGCGCAATCAGGGCATTTTTCCCTGGCTGCAAATATTCTTCGGCCAATGAATACATAATCCACAGCGTAACGCCCAATACCGTCAAATAAACACCAGTATCAAACATAACCGGCGTACCCAGCTTGTGAAAAATGGGGTATTCCTGTGTACCCCAAACACCGGTCATAAATGGTTCGCCCGTAAACAAAACGGGAATCAATCCGCTAAACAGCGCCAAAAACAGCCCAATGCCAATTAGCATTCGCGGTGGAATCCGCAGCAGTTCCTCTGCTTTCTGAATACCAAACGCGATGCCATACAGCACATACGCCGACGCCGCAATTAGACCGCCCACAAACCCACCACCCGGCTCATTGTGCCCCCGCAGCCAGATGAAAATTGAAAATAATATCAAGAGGGGCATTAAGTATTTCGTTGCTGTTGTTAAAATTAAAGATCGCATATTAAAAACCTTTGGGGATTGGGGGTTGGGGCTAGGGGCTGGAATCCAATCCCAATTCCCTAAGCCCTATTCCCCATTTCAATCTGTCGCCTCACCCATCGGAATAGGGTCTCTTACCACACGGCCGTTTTGTGAAGTTTGTTCGGAAACGGCCGTTTCCACCACCTCACGCTCTTCCACTTTCTGTGATCGCAGCAGCCCATAAACGCCAATTGCGGCAACTGTTAGCACAGTGATTTCCACAATCGTGTCTGCGCCGCGAAAATCGACCAGAATTACATTCACAATGTTGCGGCCTTGGGCGAGTGTGTAACTGTTCTCAGCAAAAAAGTCAGACAGCGGAGTTGGCGCATTAAACGCTTTTGCCGCCAGCACGACAGAAGCCATCATCGTCCCCACCGCAATTGACACCAATGCATCACGGTAGTGGGTAGCCTTAATGCTAATCGTTTCAAATTTGGGCAGCCGGAACAGCACCAGCACAAACAAAATGACCGTCAGCGTCTCAATCGCAAACTGTGTCATCGCCAAGTCAGGTGCGCTAAACAAAATGAACAGCATTGCCATGCCATACCCAACCAGCCCCAGCCCAGCCACCGCATACAGTCGGGACCGCGCCTTCACCACAATCATCGTGCCCACAATCATCGTCAGCGCAATCACCGCGTCCACAAAACGCACCGGCGTTTCGATTGCTGGCAGCACAATCGCGTCTTGACGCAACAGCGTCACGCCTACCAGCACTACTACCGTTCCCATTACAAACAAAATGTAGTAGCGAAGAAAGCCATTTTGCAGCAGCTTCGTGACGCCGCCAGCAAAACTAAGCAGGCCATCCAGCCCGTGTTTGTACCACTGCTCAGGACCAATGCGGGAAACGGCCGTATCCACTCCCACAACAACCGGACGTAACCGCTGGTGCAGCGCAAACACCACCACACCCAGCGTCACCGTCACAATGCTCAGCTGCAGCATGGGGGTAAACCCGTGGAACAGACCGAGGTGAACTTCAACAGGGGTATTGTAAACAGCCGTTACCGCCCTACCAATCAGATCTTCCGCAAACCAGTGTGCATTCGAAAACAAACCAGTCAGCAGCGCCACACCCCCCAGCACAACCGGTCCCAACCACATGCTGATAGGTGCTTCGTGAATGTGCAATTCTTTTGGATTTTGCCGCTTACCAAAAAACGGTACGATTAGCACAATCGCTGCCGCTGCCACCATAAACACATTCGTTGCTAGCGCCAGCATCGTCAATGGTAATGACCAGCCTTGAGCTTCCAACGTCGCTTCGTACATCAACTCTTTGCTAATAAACCCAAGCAGCGGTGGCAAACCAGCCATCGATACAGCCGCCAACCCTACACCAGCCAGCGTCAGCGGCATCAATCGCGCCAAACCGCCCAATTTTGTCACATCACGCGTGCCAGTTTCGTGGTCAATGGCTCCAGCCGCCATAAACAGCGCACCTTTGTAGAGCGAATGGACGAGGAGAAAGAGAATGGCCGTTTTCACCGCCACCTTGCTCCCAATCCCCAAAAACAGCACCAGCGTTCCCAGCGCACTCACCGTTGAATACGCCAAAATCCGCTTCAAATCCGTCTGCTGCCAGGAAAGCCACGCGCCCAGTAGCGCCGTCACTCCACCGACAATCACCAGTGCGGCGAACCAAACATCTGTCCCGGCAAAAATCGGGCTAACTCGTGCCAGCAAATAAACACCAGCCTTCACCATCGTCGCCGAATGCAAATACGCGCTTACAGGCGTTGGTGCTGCCATCGCATTGGGCAGCCAAAAGTGGAATGGAAACTGTGCCGACTTCGTAAATGCACCGGCTAAAATCAAAATCAATGCAGGCAAAAACAGCGGGCTGGCCTGAATCGCATCACCTTGCCCCAGCAGCGAAGAAAACTCCCAACTACCACCAGCAATGCCTAACAAAATCAACCCTGCCAGCAGGGCCAAACCACCCGAACCAGTCACCAGCAATGCCTGCCGCGCCGCATCCCGCGACGATTCGTATTCATGTTTAAACCCAATCAGCAGATACGAGCTGATGCTGGTCAATTCCCAAAACACAAACAGCAAGAAAATATTATCTGCCAGCACCACGCCCAACATGGACGCCATAAAAACGAGGATGATGGTGTAAAAACGGCCGATTTGCCGATCCCCTGCCAGATAACCACCTCCGTAAATCAAAATCAATGCGCCCACACCACTCACAATCAGCGCCAGCAGCAGTGACAAGCCATCCGCATAAAACGAAAGCGAAATCCCCAGGCTTGGCACCCAATCTACCGTCGTGCGTAGTGGTTCACCTTCCCCAATGTGCGGTAATTGCAGTGCCAGCGCAATAAAAATGCCCAGCGGCAGCAGCGCCGCCACCCAACCAATCGCACGTCCCAACCAGCGATGCACCAACGCCATCACCAGCGCCAGCCCAAACCCGGAAAAAACGATTACAAACAATTCAATACTCATCAACATCTTCACCTTAACGCCTGAAATTTCGCTCAACGACCTAAAAAATAAAAACCAGCGTTATCCAAGGTCTATCCTTCCTGGGATACGCTGGCACGGCTGTCAATCATTCTTTTTCAAATTTGACAAGGTCATGCGAAATGACTTTGCAAAAGCCAGCTTTATTTTTATCCTTGGAAGGTCAAAATACCATCGGCAATAATTCACGAAATTTAGTAACGTTTTCTCAAAAATTTAAGCAATCCGCACAATCGACACCCATTTCATCACGAATCTGTCAGTTTAAAAATACACATCGCCCATCCAGCAACAGTATCTGCACTCACACTCGTAGACACAACGCGTGCGTCAAGCTGTTGCGCCACAAACCCTTTTTGCTCGTAGCAAATATGCGCCAACAAGCTCTGCACATAACGATTCAATGTCTGATTGTTGCCATTATCTTGCTCAGCTAAATGCATTTCAGCCTTGGTAAACGCATCTTCAATAAAAACCAAAATGCAGCTAGACCCTTTAATCGCATATACCTTGCCATCTTGCGCGCCATGATTTTGCTGCCACGCGGTCAGCAAGCCCTTCGATATTTTTGCCAATGTTTGGTTGTCTGCCTGCGCCAATTGAGTCATGTCACATCTCCAAATGGGTTGTCAATTAAATATGCAAACGAAAAGCCGACATCGAATAGAGTCGATCCATTCCGATGTCGGCTTACTTTGCAACTTGTCTATTCCTGCCAAATAAATTCGGCTTTGAAATTTACCTTTTGCCCTGTCTGCCGATAGTTACTCTTCTGCCGAAGAGTTTCGTTCAATTAATTCAGGAAATAAAAAAGCTGGCATCCCGCATTTTAGTAATGTGAAATGTCAGCCCTCTTTGCTTTCTGTCCTTTGCAAAGGCTCTATCAAACCATTTGCAACCTACCTAAAACCCTGATTGCTAGACCTTTTATACAATGATTGGTTACGAAGGTCAATGATTTATATCGACAAAACATTATCAATTCATCTGCTGCTAACGAAAAATCTTCGTCAAGTCTTTGTCAACCGTAAACACAATAATCCGCTCGCCAGTCACGGTGCTCATGTCGGTGTGCAGGCTGATCAGCGTTGTGCCGGTAACGCTAGTTACGATTTCTTTCAGCATTGGGAGAGAGGATTCGAACAGTTGGCGGCGTGTTTCTTTGATCAGGGAACGGCCGTCACCACTTTCAGCCAATTTATTCTCCGCAGGCGTCATCAACCCTTGCAGCCGCACCAAAATCATGTCCTTAATGAAAAAAGTACGCGCATCCACCGGCCCCCGCCCCAGATATTCTTTCTCAAACTGGACAATCGCCCGTGTAAATTCAGCTTCCGCCTGCCCCTGTGTCATATTCTTCATAGCATTGAAGTTTAGAGCGGTGTGGTGATTTGTCAAGCACGAAAACATTTACGATTTACGATTTTAGATTGACGATTGCGCGGGCGCTCCTCCCACAACCACCGCAACACAAAAAAATAACCTCGGACAGATACGGCCGTTCTTCCATCCATTCTTTTCTCCATCCGTTGTTGCCTCCCCCATTCGTTGATTCCTAATATTCGCTGTCCTCTCCCCTTCTCAATCTGTTCATTACACAAATCTGTTATTGTCACCTGCATCACAGCCAGGAACAGGACGCATCCTGGTTTATCCGACACGG
>QQUD01000597.1 GCA_008501785.1 Chloroflexota bacterium | reverse complement strand
CACAGCGTTATTAACAGAAACAAAATTCATGACCTGGATGTTGAATAGCTTTATCATTGCCAGCGTCTCTGCCATAATCGCCTTGATAATTGGCGTTTTAGCGGCCTACAGCTTGGGGCGACTGCGTTATCGGGGTGGCTCCGCAGTTGCTGTCGTTGTATTTGCAACGTACCTTATCCCCCCGGTGCTATTATTTATCCCTTTGAATTTAATGGTAGTACGAATGGGACTGTCAAATTCATTGTGGTCATTGATCCTTGTTTACCTCACATTTTTGGTGCCTTTTATCGCCTGGATGCTTTCCAGCTATTTTAAGAGTATTCCAGTTGATCTCGCCGATGCAGCCCGCATAGATGGCGCGAGCCGGTTGCAAGCGATGCGTTTAGTAGATTTACCCTTGGTATTACCTGGTGTTGTCTCCGTATTCTTTTTTGCATTCACGTTATCTTGGCAAGAATACCTGTACGCATTCACATTCATCCGCTCATCTTCAAAACTACCAGTAGCTGTCGGTGTGGTGAACGCCTTGCAGGTAGGTGACGTATTCTTTTGGGGGCAACTAATGGCGGCGGCTATTTTGGGATCAATCCCTGTTGTAATTATTTATTCATTCCTGATGGATTTCTACCTTTCTGGATTAACGGCCGGAGGCGTAAAAGGCTAAACGATCTAGAAAGAACTCACGACTTGTTTAATTAATTGATATTACGCACTTGCTCTGGCTGCCTCTCAGTCCCAAAGGCTTGCTTATTGACCGTGCCTGGTACTTGGTCTGAAGACTGGCAACCACCTGCGTAACATGAGTAATAAAAATACTTTTTTAAGAGGAAAATAAAACTATGAGCGGCAAAAAACTAACAGTCCTTGATATTCAAAAAATGTACAAACGTGGCGATACCATAACCATGCTAACAGCCACCGATTATCCAATGGCCAAACAGGTCAACGATGCGGGAATCGACATGATTCTGGTGGGGGATTCAACTGCTATGACAGTACATGGTCATCCCAATACCTTAACCGCTACGATGGATATGATGGTGCTTCATTGCGCGGCCGTGGCGCGGGCTTGTTTACGCACGATGGTTATTGCCGATATGCCCTTCGGATCGTTCCAATACAATATCGAAGAAACCATGCGCAATGCAGCACGTTTCGTCACCGAAGCTGGTGTTGATGGCGTGAAGTTCGAGGGTACGCATGAATTTATAGAAAAAGCGGCGGCTATTGTTGAAATGGGCATCGCTGTTGTTGGTCATGTTGGACTGCACCCACAAAGTGTCGGGGTTTTGGGGGGGATGCGGGTCCAGGGTCGATCCGTAGAAACAGCACGCAAAGTGATGACTCAGGCATTAGCCCTGCAAGAGGCTGGTGTATTTGCCATTATTTTTGAGGCTGTGCCAGCAAAGTTGGCCGCCTATGTGACGAAGAAGTTAGATGTACCGACGATCAGTATTGGCGGTGGACCAGGTTGCAGCGGCCAATTGCTCGTTACCCATGACATATTAGGCCTGTATTCAGAGTTCACGCCATCATTCGCTAAGAAATTTGTTGATATGAATCAGATAATGCATGACACCTTTACACAATACGGCGAAGAAGTTCGCTCTGGTGTATTCCCTGATGAGGATCACAGCTACGCGATGTCGGACGAAATTATGGAACTCATTGAGAAGGAATTTGGCCCGGCGTAGCCTCGTAAGTTGTTTTCAGGAAACTCTCTTGAAACCAACTATTGAAAGCATGTCATTTCGATGAGTCTTCGAAGAGAAATCCCAACAACCTGTGTGTTAAAGATGTTTGGGATTCCTCGGCAGACCTTGGAATGACAATTGTCTAGACAGTTTCTTCATGATCATGTGTTGGGATGCCCAACATAGGTTATTTGAAATATACAATTCAGTTTCAAATCTTAATCGGAGGAAAAAATGAAAAACAGTTACTTCCATCGAGTTACAAATCAAACACCAACGATGTTTTGGATTAATAACCCAACTCGCACACAAGCTGATTTGGCGCTTGAACATGGTGCTTTGGGCTGTACTAACAATCCATCCTATACGCAAAAGATGTTGGTTCACCCAGAAGAGAGCGAATATACAAAAAATATCTTAGACCAAGTGTTGCAGGAAGTTGACGATGATCGCGAAGCCGCTATTGAATTTCAGGCTCGCTTAGTAAAGCCGGTAGCCGAGAAATTTATGCCGTTGTATGAGCAAAGTGGCGGGGTACACGGATATGTCAGCATTCAAGGAGATCCACTCGCTGATGATAATGCCCAGGATATTGTGAAACAAGCCCTGAATAACCGGAAGGTTTCTCCTAATATCTGCTGTAAAATCCCCTTGACAGAACCAGGGCTGGAAGCCATTGAGGAATTGATCCCGCAAAACGTTCCGATGAACTCAACCGAAATATTCGGAGTTAGCCAAATGGTTGCGCTGGCAGAAGCTTATGAAAAAGTCGCACGGGAATCGGGAAAATGGCCGATGATGTATATGTCGCACATCGCTGGCATTTATGATGATTATCTGCGGAATTATGTTGAAGAGAATGATGTGCAGATTTCACCGGATGTGCTGCACCAAGCGGGGTTGGCTGTCGCGCGCAAGGTTTACATGATAATGACGGAACGGGGTTATAAATGCACCTTTATTGGTGGCGGGGCGCGTGGTTTGCATCATTTTACTGAGATGGTTGGGGGTCGGGTTTGTATAACTATTAACTGGGAAGGAACGGCCGATAAGCTTGTTGAGCAAAATCAACCGGTTGTACAACGATTGTTCAATCCTGTGCCGTATAAAGTGATCGACGAGTTGATGGAAAAGCTTCCCGATTTCAAACGTTGGTATCTGGAAGATGGCTTGGGCATTGACGAATTTGAAGATTTTGGGCCAGTCTAGCTATTCAAGAGCGCATTCACCAATAGTTGGGGTCAGGTGTTGAACATTATTAAAGAACAA
>QQUD01000637.1 GCA_008501785.1 Chloroflexota bacterium | reverse complement strand
TAGATAAACCAGTTCGAACCATAGCAGACATCGCAAAGCTGGCAGGCGTTTCCAAATCCACAGTCTCGCGTGCCCTCAGTAATAGTTCTTTGATAAGTGAGGAGACACGAAACCGTATTCAGACAATTGCTCGGGAGCACAATTATCAGGTGAACCAACCGGCACGCAGCTTGAGCATGAGGCGAACGAACACACTCGCATTTGTGACGCATGGTTACTACGACGATATTTGTGTTGAAGATTTGTTTCTGTTAGAGATGCTGGGCGCAATTACGGCGACTTTGGCCGAGATGAAATACGATTTATTGATGGTCAATGTTGATCCTTATGAAACTGGTTGGGTAAACAATTATCATAATACCGGGAAGGTGGATGGATTTATATTGATGACCTCAATGCGCAAGCAGCAGCATATTAAGTTATTGGTTGAGATGTCTGCTCCATTCATTGCCTGGGGCGCTCCTCAGCAAGGGGCTAACTATTGCACTGTCACAGGAGATAACCTGAGTGGAGGACGACTGGCAGCAGCGTATTTGTTGGGCATTGGCAAGCGAAAAATTGCATTTTTGGGTGGTCCGGCTGGTGAATTAGAAGTGATGCTGCGTTATCAAGGATTTGAGAATGCGATCAGTGATGCAGGTATAACGCTTGATCCAAGCCGCGTTATGCATGGTGATTTTTCCAGTGCAGGAGGTGCTGAAATGATGCGGCGATTGTTTGATAGAAATATTGAAGTGGATGCCGTGTTTGCAAACAGTGATTTGATTGCGATTGGCGCAATGAATGAAATCCGTGATCATGGTTTGCAAGTGCCGGATGATATTTCGGTAGTCGGCTATGATGATCTTTCTTTGGCCCAATATTGCTATCCACCATTGACCACTATTAAACAAAATATCCCAGAGTCGGGCAGGTTGTTGGTTCAGAATTTGATTCAATATCTTGAGACAGGCATTGTTACCAATGTTTCTGTACCAGTTGAAGTGGTTGTGAGAGCATCTACTAAAGTTAATTAAAAAAAATTTTGCACCTAGTGCAACCGGTTGCATTGCTTGAATTGTTTGTTTTTTTCGAGACTAGTGCAACCGGTTGCAAATAGTTGTGAACCTTTATCTCTAGAAAGGAGCCTATTATGATTACCCATTACGTTGTAAACAGGCTGGTTGCCAATGATTATTTTATGGAAATTTTTTGGCAGGCCCGTAAGGATACGTTTTTTTCAAGAATCTTCGGGAGTTCATCACGTCTAAAAAGTTTAGATGAGGTTTGGAATAATCACAAAAAATCTCAACGACGCTATTTGGGTGTCATGGAATTTATAGATGCAAAAGTTTGGGGAATTTTCCCAGAGCCTAACACAATAAATGCGCCGCGAATTTCGGTCGGCGGAGAAACAAACTTAACGCTTCTACCTGATTTTGATGGGTTAATGCCTGAAGCTGCGGATTGTTGTGTGGCAGCCGGATCATGAGTAGATTGACAAATGGAAAGGGCACAGGATGATTGAGTTATTTTCCCGTGCCCTTTCCCAATGATGATTAGCTGCGTTGCTTAAACCAGGCAACGGTTTGTCGGATGGCTTCTTTGTGTGGGGTGATGCCGTTTCCGAATGTGGCGGTAAAACGGCCGTCTTCCACCACATAAGGCTTTTCCCACCCATACATCATTTCCACTGTTTCTCGAATCAATGGATTAAACAGCCCTAGCAACGATACCATAAACCGGCTGGCAGTTCGGAAACGAATTGATTGCCCAAGCTCTGCCTCAATTAGCTCAACAATTTTGCGAGTTGAGGTGACTGGTGGATTAGGAACATGCCATGCTTTTCCAAATGCTTTTTCATGTTCACTCAGCGTGACCAATGCCTTTGCAAAGTCCACGATGTAAGAAAACGTGTGTGGCTGATCAACATCACCCAGTAAATTGGCTGTTTTGCCGTCAAATACTGCATCAAAAAACATTTCGCCGATGAGTGCATTCCGCACACGGGGGCCGTAAAAGTCTGACGCACGTCCAATCGCACTTTGCAGTTTACCGGCTTGATGGGCATCGAGCAGCATTTGGGCAATAGCTGCTCGCGTTTTGCCTTTACGAGTCTGGGCTGCATACGGCAAATTTTCGTGAATGGGCTGCCCATTTGTATCGCCATACATGTACAAATTGTCACCAAAGACGAATTTCACACCCGTCTCACTAAGTCCCTCGATGATGCCGCGCATCAATGGAGGAAACTTCTCTGGCCACTCGGTGTAAGGGGGCATGCCGCACATAAATACGACGTCAGCGTCGCCACAAACCTGGCGTACTTGCGCCGAATCGATGCAATCGGCCGTTTTTAGGAGAACCCCCGCTGGCAGCGTTTCGGAAACATGTCCGCTGCGGTTAACCAGCGTGACCTCACGTCTGCGAGCCAGTAGTTCATCCATTACCCATAAACCCAAAGGTCCAGTGCCGATAATTACATTTTTTTGGTTTGATTCAAGGTTTTTCATCATTTACCTCTGATTATTTTTTGATTTACGAGAATGGTACAGGTTGACACAGTGTCAAAGTCAAGCCTCAACAAAGATAAATTTGAGTAAATTGGAAATAAGAAGTTTCATGCAAAGACGCAGAACTTCAAAGGGCAGAAACCTTAGCGTCTTTGCGTTTTTAGGTGACATAAAGTTGATTCTGATAGTGTCTATTAGGAAATCAGATGATGTTACGTCAGGTTTGTCTCTGGTTGGCTCACCTCCGGTGACGATTAACAACCATGCTCCATTAAAACTAAAAACGATGGATGTCCCGCCTTACTCTACATATAGTGAAGCGCCCAATACGTCTTCATAAAACTTTTTCGCGCGATTAAGATCGCTTACAACAAGAATATGGGTAAGTGCCATGCCAGATATGGGAAAATCTGAGGTCATACTGCCTCCTTTGTAAATCGAACATATTGTTCGATACCCGATTTTCAGAATCGGTC
>QQUD01000899.1 GCA_008501785.1 Chloroflexota bacterium | reverse complement strand
GATTTTGTTCTTCTCCATCTTCACCCAAAATGGTTTGCTGAACAGTATTTTGCAAGGGTTGGGGCTGATTGATGCAGCACAGCCTTATCTGACAGCCGATACGCGCGGGTGGATTATTGCGGCGATTTGGCTGGCAGAAGTGTGGCGAGCCACTTCAATTGTGATGATTATTGTCGTGTCAGGCTTGCAGGCTATTTCGGATGAGGTTTTGGAAGCAGCGGAGCTGTTTGGTGCTGGGATGTGGCAGCGTTTGCGGCATGTGATTTTGCCGTTGTTGAAGCCTAGTTTGCAAGTTGCTTTGATTTTGCGCACGATTTTGGCGCTGCAAGTGTTTGCTGTGGTAATTGCACTGAGTGGTGGTGATGTTGTGACTGTGCTAGCCAATGAAACGTATCGACAGTACTTTGAATTCCGCAATATTAATGTGGCGTCGGCGTATGCGCTGTTTATTTTGGTGTTGTCGATGGTTAGTGCTGTGTTCTATCTGCGTGCAGTTCGCACTCAACAGGAGATAAGCGCATGAGTGGTGGAGTAATTCAACAAACGGCCGTTTCCACTGAAGGACAAGCAATTCGGGATCGCCAATTGCGGCGGCAGAAGCTCAATCGAGCGTTCACCTACGTGATCGCTATCTTGATTGCCTTGTGGATTATAGTGCCCATCTTTTTTATCTTTTCAATGGCATTTACGACACAAGAAGCCGTGCGGGCTTATCCGAAAGGTATCTTGCCATTTATCCCCTTCTCGTTTGATACGATGCGATTCTTCTTGAGTTCTGAGGGGATTATTCCGGGGCTGATTAACAGCATTATCGTGGCTGTGATTACATTGGTGTTGTCTACTATTATTGCGGCACCAGCAGGTTATGCCATTTCGCGCTACATCTTTCCTGGACGTAACTTTTTTAGATTGTCAATTTTGGCAGTCCGTGCATTCCCCATCGTTGTTTTGTCAATTCCGCTGGCGGTATTGTTTGTGCAGGCGGGTATTTTTGACAGCATCTACAGTTTGGCACTGATGCATACGGCGTTGGCACTGCCCACTACCATTTTGGTTATTGGGAGCGTGTTTGCCAGTATTCCATACGAACTGGAAGAGGCGGCGATGGTGTTTGGTTGCACGCCTCTGCAAGCATTTCGCTATGTGGTGATGCCACTTGTATTACCAGGTATTGCAGCATCGGCCGTATTTACCTTTGTGCTTTCCTGGAATGAAGTGTTTGCGGCAAGTATTTTGACGTTGCAAAACCGAACGCTGCCAGCGCAGATTTTGTTTGCGCTGACGAACTCTTCGGAAGCGTATCAATTTGCCGGTGGCTTTTTCATGCTGATTCCGGCGTTAATCTTCATGTTTTATATCAGGCGCTATCTGTTTAACATGTGGGGACAAGTTACGAAATAGTTTGGTTGAGTGGCTCGGTCTGGAGACCGGCCACAATAAATCATGGGAAGAATAAAATGGCTGAGATTAGAATTGAAAACGTAGTAAAGCGCTTTGGCGATTTTGTTGCGGTAGATGATGCAAATTTGGTAATTGAAGATCAGGAATTTGTTGTGCTGTTGGGGCCTAGTGGCTGCGGTAAAACGACGCTTTTGCGTACTGTAGCTGGTTTGGGCATGGCTGACGAAGGGCGGATCATGATTGGTGACAGAGATGTGACTTATTTGCCTCCGCGTGAACGCAATATCTCGATGGTTTTCCAGAGTTATGCGATTTTTCCACATATGAAGGTGGGTGATAATATCGCATTTGGATTGAAGATGTCAGGCGTGGACCCTCGTGAAATTGACAAGCGGGTGAAAAATGCGGCTGGCTTGATGCACATCGAGAATTTATTGGACCGGTATCCGAGCAAAATGAGTGGTGGTCAGCGCCAGCGTGTGGCTGTGGCGCGAGCGATTGCGATGCAGTCGGAAGTGCTTTTGATGGATGAGCCGTTGAGTAATCTGGATGCATTGCTCCGCTTGGAAATGCGTGCAGAGTTGAAACAACTGGTGGCAGAAATCGGTACAACCACGATTTATGTGACCCATGATCAAATTGAAGCGCTGAGTATGGGTGATCGGATTGCGGTTATGAAAGATGGCCTTATTCATCAATGTGACCATCCATCAACCGTATACGATTTGCCTTCCAATCTGTTTGTTGGTGGTTTCATTGGCAATCCACCTATGAACTTTATGCAGGGTCAGGTGCAGCGGGAAAATGGCACAGTTAAAGTTAAAATTGGCGACTTTTTGTTGAATCCTGCAGAAAAGATGCAGCCTTTGCTCAAAAATTATGACGGCAAGCGGGTTGTGTTGGGTATCCGTGCCGAGAATATGGAGACGTTGAACCAGCCGGTTGATGATGGTGTGAAAGTTCGTGTACGCGTGGTGGAGCCGTTGGGATCGCAGAATTTGTTAACTGTGAAAATTGGTGATGATACAGTGAAGGTGAGTACACATCCTACATTTGCTGTTGTGCCTAATCAAGATGTTTGGCTGCGGTTCCCGTCGGACAAGATTCGCTGGATTGATCGGGATAGCGAGAAGGTTTTGTACGCGTAATCTTATGTCTGCAACAAATATTCATATCATTAATCACACTCACTGGGATCGGGAGTGGTTCGTTACCTCTGTGTATACGAGTCGCTGGATTCCGGGTCTTATAGATAAACTGGCGCAACTGGTCGGTGAGAATCCTGATTTCCAATATTTGTTTGATGGGCAAACGCTGGTGATTGAGGATTTGTTGACCATTGCGCCAGAGTATGCGGAGAAGATGCGGTTGTTGGTGGAAAACGGCCGTCTTCTCATCGGTCCCTACTATTGTCAACCTGATTGGCAGCTCACCAGTGGTGAACTGTTGGTCCGTAATCTGATGTATGGTCAGAAAGATGTGGAAAAGCATGGTGGGGCGATGGATACGGGATGGTTGGTTGATACGTTTGGTCATATCAGCCAATCGCCCCAAATTCATCAGATGTTTGGCATTGATTCGGTGTTTGTGTGGCGCGGGGTGCCGCAGTTGGAGCCTTACTTCACTTGGCAGGCACCTGATGGCAGTGAACTGCTGACCATTAACCTATTTGGCGGGTATCGCAATTTGTATGGTGTGTCTCATGCACCAGAAGTGGCGCATAAGCGGTTGAATTCGGAAGTTGATAAATTACGGCCGTTTTACCCAACCCCAGACATACCTTTATTCGATGGCTACGATCTCGAAGATAGTCCTGAGGACCCGATGCAGTTTTATACCAATAGTGGGACCATTCGTTCTGACATAAAATTGTTAGAATCAACCCCAAGAACGTTTGCGCGAGAGATTGCCGATAAGAATCTGTCGCTGCCTACGATTTCCGGTGAATTGAACTCTGGCAAGTTTGGGGCTACCTTCCCTGGTACTTTCTCAGCACGAACCTATTTGAAGGTAATGGCACGAGATTGTGAGTACATGTTGTTTCAAGTTTGTGAGCCGCTGGCGGTGATGGCAAGCATGAAGGGGCGTGCGTATCCGGCAGCCAATTACGAGGCATGGGGGCGGCAGCTTTTACAAAATGCGGTACATGATTGCATTTGCGGCGTGAGTGTCGATCAAGTACATGAAAAGATGGATTACAGCTATCGTGAGGCGTTTGCTGGGATGAAGGTGGATGCCAAAGCATCGCTGGCTGCCATTTTGAACGATTTTTTGCCTGGCATGTATGCGGTAAACACGAATGCATTTGCTGTGGATGCGTGGCAGCGGGTTGGTGATGAATTGGTGCATGTACAGACGAATGGTGTCGGCGTTTGGCCTGTGCGGGAAAGCATTCCTGTGGAACAGGTGAATGAATCGATCACTTCGTTTGAATGGCAAAATGACCATTTTAAAGCTGTTGTTGGAGCTGATGGCACTGTTCAAGTTGATAACGCTTTGTTTGGGCGATTCGTTGTCTCTGAGGATCATGGCGACACCTATTCTAACGAAACGGACGAACCTCTGGGGAATATACAACCAACGTCGCCATTGGTTGTGTTGGAGAGGAGTACACGGCATTGTGTAGTAGTATTTGATGCGGCGTGGAAAACGGCCGTTTCGGCTAAACTCAGTGCAAACGTTTCTTATGCCACTGCCACCGTTCACCTCTGTTTTGACCAATCCCCGGTGATCAAATGGCAAGTCGATCTCGATTCTCGCGGCAAGAATTTGAACATCGACATGGTGTTTGAGACCAGACAAGACGGTGATTTGTATGCAGGGATGCCGTTTGATGTGGTGAAGCGTGATGTTGCCGACATTGACTTGCTGCCGCGTGAATTGGATGCGTCGAAGAAAAACCTGCTGCTCGGTCAGCGGGAATTGAATTCGGTGACAACTTTCCCCTTCCATGATTTAGTGGCCATCGGGGATGATGACCAGGCGGTTGTTGTGTTGGCGAAAGGCGTACACTCGTATGATGCACAGGCTGATGGCACCATTTCGGTGACGTTGCGGCGTTCTGTGGAGTGGTTGACTGTGGCTGATTTAGAGAACCGAATTGGTGATGCAGGCCCGTTCTTCTATGTGCCAGATGCACGCTGTGAGCGTACGGTGCGGCATGAGTTGTCTGTTGCGTTTGTGGCGGATGCGCCAAATTCGATGGCGGTGCAGTTGTTGAATGCAGTGTACCAAAATCCACCGTTGGTTGTTTCGGCAACAGGTAGTGGCTCACAAACAGAGTGGCAGCTTTGTCATGAGGATTTACCGTTGGCTTCGCTGCATGTGCGTGATGGGGTAGCGTTGGCTCGTTTTTATAATCCGACTGAGAAGAAACGGCCGTATTCGCACCCATATTCACAAATGGATGTTTGGGGAACGGTGGCAGGATTTACAGATGCCATCTTGCCCAAGCAGATTCAGACGGTGGAATTGTGTCAGATTCCTGCTGATGTGGCAGCGGGCGACTGTGAAACAAAGGTGGTGGCGGGGCCGAAGTGGCGAGTGGGTGAAAATAAGGGGCTGCCGGAAACGGCCGTTCTCGATCAACTCAATGCTAAAATTGCAGACCGCACCGGCAAAATCGAAGAAACAGAAGCCCAACTTGCTGCGTGTGAAGATGATACAGAACGGATGCGCTTACAGCACCGGTGGTATGTTTTGAAACGGGAGCAGGTGGAATTCCAACTGTCGCATTTGTTGAATCGACGCAAAAGATCAGAAAAGGGTAAACTGCGGTACGGCTATTTGTATGAACCAGATGATGAGGTGGCAGCGATCAGCCTGGAACTCAACCATCTGCGCATAAAACGTCGTATTTACGATTACGTGGTGGAGTCCCTTTCCTAATCAAGAATTACGCAGATTACACGAATTAATAATGATTTCAACACTGTAATCTGCGTAATCTTTAAAATAATTATGTCTGTGACGCTAAAAGATATTGCTGAACATATTGGTATTTCGGTGACGACCGTCTCGCGTGCTTTAGGTGGTTTTGATGATGTTTCAGAGGCAACTCGTGAGCGCGTTGTCAAAACGGCTAAGACACTTGGTTATACACCAAATGTCAGTGCCCGCCGTTTGCAGAAACAGCGTACCGATACAATTGGGTTTATTATTCCTACCTACGGACCACGTTTTTCAGACCCCTTTTTTAGTGAATTTATTGCGGGTGTTGGTAATGAGTCAGCTAGACAAAATTTTGATCTGGTTGTTTCTACGCACTCGCCCGATAGCGAATCAGAACGGGCTGCGTACCAGCGTGCGGTTTTAGGTGGGTGGGTAGATGGTGTGATTGTGGTACGCACTCGGGAAAACGATGAGCGTATCAATTCTCTTGTCAAACACGATTTCCCTTTTGTGGCCTTTGGCCGCACAAATGGCGTTGAAGATTTCCCCTATGTTGATGAAGATAGTATGACAGGTATGGGATTGCTTGTGCAGCATTTTATTGATTTAGGGCATCAAAAAATCGGGTTTATCAGTCCACCGAAAGGCTTGTTGTTTGGTAAAATTCGCAGACAAGCCTATCGGGATACGCTGCAAAAAAACAGAATTCCATTAAACCCACGCTGGCTTGTTTATGGTGACTTGACCCAACATAGTGGTGCCGAAACTGCTGCAAAATTATTAGATGAGGCACCTGAGATTACAGCGTTGGTTTGTGGTAATGATCTCATGGCAATAGGAGCCATGAAATCGATTCGGGAGCGTGGTTTGCAAGTTGGTGTTGATATTGCGGTCGGTGGGTTTGATGACATCCCATTGGCTGCTTTTACTAACCCACCTTTGACGACTGTCCATCAACCAATTTATGAAATTGGCAAACGGACATGTGCTATGTTGATTGATGTTATCTTAAAGCGCCCGCTGCAAAATCCACATACTTTACTTACACCAATATTAATTGAGCGAGATTCCAGTCGTTTGAATCAAAATCGGAAAAAGTAAACGAATCTATTCTTCGTTTTGTCTTGACACAATTTGAATGGTGTTTGCCATCGATTCAAAAACGGGTAGATACTCTTTGCTGTATGCGGATGGCACGGATGCGGCGAAGACAACCGTCTGATCAGTTTGCCGTAGGGCGACCATGTACAGGTGAAATTCTTCTGGTTCTGGGAAGGTGTCGGGATTAATTTCTCCAGCCCCCTCTTCTGGCGCTTCAAATGGCGCGGGTAAAAAGGTGATTTGGGCGATGGCTGCTTCGTAATTGTTGATGGAAACGGCCGTTGGGGCTACCACGCGTGTGATTGCGTTTTCGGGACCGAATGTTGGCGCAGAAATCATCGATTCTAGTGTGTTTACGATGTCAGCTGTACTGTCAGTTGTTGTGTCATTATACAAGCTTACATTTGCAGGAATGTTGTCGAAACCTGAGGCGGTTGCTATAGAAACTGGCATGAGACGAATGGCTTCCCTGGTGTTGGTTCCTGTCCAATCTTGTGGATATTCGATAGATATGCCATTGTCATGATTGGTGATCGATTGCCAGGGTGCGTTGAGCATATTTGTGCCAGGTGGGCCGTCCAGGGGGGCGGCGGTTGGCACCTGGGTGGGCAATAGGTTGTTTGAATTAGATGAGCAAGAAACGGCCGTTACCGACACCAACAGTATGATAAATAAACAGTATAATCGCATAGGTCGTTTACCTCCATTGCTGATTGTAACCTGAAAATTGTTTGAAAAGCACGAGCCGGTAGTACTGTTAATTCGTTGGTGGGGGAGGAATAGGCATCAAATCATCTTCAACTTGTTCAACCGCAATTGCCAAGGGAATAGGCCCTTCGGTTTCGGCGTTAATGGCTGCTCTCCCTTGAATAAAAAGCTGACCCATGACGATGGTTCCCATAAAAAGCAATAAACCACGCAATACGAGCGCCTTAATTCGTTTATTTGTACCATAACTTCCCATTCTTGATTGTAGGCGTTGGGTTAGTGATAATTTTGGAGCGATAACGGCCGTTTCTTGAGCTTCGTTAAAATCTTCGCGTAGCTGTGAGAAAAGTTCAATATCTTTTTGATAATTGTGATTACTCATATCTGTGCCCTCTAACATCTTTTGAATTTCTTGTGCTGCTTACTTCCAATTAACTTTGGCGACTGCTCTGCCACCACCTTCGTAATAATTGACAGTTATTTCATGTGTACCGGGCGTTAACTCGACGTTGGCGTCAATGCTCTTCGAAGATCGTTTATGCCAGGCACCAATGATCAGATCGTTATCTACAAATACCTGTATGCCGTCGTCAGCTGTTGCCGAAAACGTTGATTCACCACCAGCAAATGTAAATTTCCCTTGCCAGCGAACTGAAAAATTATCTGGGTTAACCTCATCGGCTGGACTGCCGTTCCATTGGAAATTGATGCTTTTATCGCACCGAACCAGTACAGGTTCGCCGCTTAGATTTCTGTTATTGAAATATTCAGCCATGAATTGGCCTTCTGGGCAGGTGGTGATTGCCTCTTTCCATCCCAATGTGGCCACAGCGATACCGCCACGTTCGTAATATTCCATGGTGATTGTGTGTTCGCCAGACGTTAGCGTCTGACGAGAGGAATAGGTTGCGGCTGTTTGTGGCTTCCACGCATTTACAATTTGCTTGTTGTCTACCCAAACGCGCACACCATCATCACCTGTTGCATTAAAATGGTAGGCACCTTCATTAAAATTGAATTGCCCACTCCATCGAACCGAAAAATTATTGCTACTAATCCCATCGACTGGTGCGCCATTGCCCCAATTATAGTTGATATTGTTTTCACATTTGACGATGGCCGGATCGCCACTTAAGTTTCTATTATTGAAGTACTCAGCCATAAATTGACCGGTTGGACAGGAATCAATGACCGAATCCCAGCGCAATTTGGCTGTTGCATTTCCATACGCTTCAAAATATTCCATTTTTAATTCGTGAAGACCACTCGTTAACTTTTGACGAGATGTGTAGGTTGTGGCTGGCTGATATTTCCAGGCATCTGTTAACTTTTTGCCATCTAACCAGACACGCACCCCATCGTCTGCCGTTGTGCTAAAACCGTATGTTCCTTCTTCGAATTGGAATTGCCCAGTCCAGCGTATAGAGTAATTGTTATTGGCGATCCCTTCACCAGGCCCACCGCCCTTCCAGTTATTATTAATTGTGGGTTCGCATCGGGTAAATAGTGGGGCATCGCTCAATGTTCGGTTGTTGAAGTATTCAGCAAAAAATTGATTTGTACCGCAAGGATTCAGCGTAATAGTGATCGCTTTGTCACTGGTGGGAACCGCCTCAGTCCATTGTGTGTTGCCATCGACTTCCACCTGGAATTTGACTGTGGATTCGACTAAATCGAGTTTGAGCGTGCCTTCTTCACCCGTTTCACCTGTGATGCCAGCATATTCTTCTTCTTCGGTATAAACGTTGACTGGAATTTCAGGGACAGTATTACCAGAAGGGGATAAAACGGTGACGGTAAAGGGCGTTTGTCCTGTCAGGATTTTGGTATGATTTTGGCCCGGTCTACGAACGGTTTCTGACCAAAAATATTGCATTTGGTGGTTTGCCATGAATTGAAAACGGCCGTTTTCCAACTCAAACGTCACACTCCCTTCTTCATCTGTATCTTGATAAGTTTCCAGATAATCACCTTGCTCGGTGTATGCAAACACCCGGACGCCCTCGATGCCATTTTGCTCTGCATCAAGCACTGAAACAGTGACAACTTCTGACGTCGTTTCATCGTTGCCCCAATTGATTTTACGTAATGCGTTGACAACTTCTTCGCCAAGAGAGGTCAAAGATAAAGCCGCCGCTGCGGCAACAAGCAGCAACAACATGGCATATTCAACCATTCCTTGCCCTTGTTGATGTAATTTATTTTGAAGATGTGGTTTGTTTCTAATCCAATACATGGTGGTTCCCTTTCAAGTTGCTCCTGGAAACGATACTAACATATTGATATTGTCAGGAACATAGGAGAGATGTCCAACTAAAAAGTAAACCTCACAAAATAAACAGCGGCAAGTTGTACAAAATCAGCGCAAATCTTGCAGCTGTTGGGTGAGGTGCCGTATTTACAATCAAAAAAGCATAACGACTTGCCCATGAAACTTGTTCATAGACAATTCGTTATGCTTCTCGAAGGTCACTACTGAAGAGTAACTGGGAATGTTTTATTTATAAGCTTGAGGCAGCAGTTGCGATGGCAATCTTTCCAATTGGTGCGATTTTACCGGGATGCTTTTCAGCGCATATCCAATCATAATCCAGCCAAAAGAGAAGGCGAACATGATTAACAGTTGGCTGCCAGCTTTTAATTCTGTGGCAAAGCGATAGGGGGATGCTAATTCGGCCGTTACCGGCAGCAGCCCAAGCATAAATATTACCAATACCCAATTGGGCAGATTCTGTTTACTTGCTTCAACCGCGCCATAAATGAGGAAACCAATGGATAGAGCTGCCCATCCGGCTACATAAACCCACCAGCCGACAATTGGATCAACCAACAAAATCAGTACCCACCCCATGCCCCAGAATGCCATGCCATTGATTACCAATCCCAAGCCTAGCTGACGTTTTAGGGGCGAGTTTTGTAGAATCCAATAGCTGGCAAATCCTATAATTGGAATAGCAACAGCCACAATTTTGTATGCTACAGGTTGTGTGTCAAACAATTTTCCCGATGCCATAATAAAGGCGATCAAGCTTCCTATAATTTTTATGAGGATACCAATACGATTTACCATTACTTTTTCATTCATCTCATAATCTCCCATTACGATTTACGGTTGACCGCATGATTCATCTAATCGAATAAACTCTGCCAGAATCCAAGAGCCACCATGACCATTAGAAAGGTGATATCCAACCAATCGGAATATGGCAAAACCAGATGTTTTATATCTGCCATTGCTGCCTGTACCTGCTGCTTCATCCCAAACAATAAGTCGGATGGCTTGTTTATTGTCAATTAATGCGTTTAGTGCATCATCCCCCTGCCCCCCTTTCAAGCCAGTCGAGGCGGGAACCCAATCGCCAACGTGTAAGGATGTATCGGTACCATCCGCATATTCCACAAAGCCGTGTACACCATAGTTGTAAGCATCTGCAGCTTTTTTGATGTTGTTGTTATCATGATCCATATAGTCATTGCTATCCCCTGGCCAGGTCAAGCTTTTTGCTAGATCAACAGCACTGCCAGTACGACCCGTATTCCATTTAAGCCACCCAAAATTACCGCTGCCAAATCCGTTAAACACACGGAATAAGTCGCCTTCTTGGGCTTGTTCTAAATCGACATTTGGATTATGTTTGTAGAAACTATAATAATCTGGAGCTGGGGAGGGGTAATCGAAATCATTGCTATTCGGGTAAGGAGATGCCCCTTCATTGGGAGGGGTAACTGAACGTACCCCGGTGTGAAGCGCAATAGGGAAGGCAGAACAGCCATTTGTAACTTCATACTGTTGCCCATCGATCCGCATCACATTCAATTCTGTGACTGAGTTTATTCCACCTAGGGCGGGAATATTATCAAGCCCCAAAATTGAGTCCACATCATGAATCGCATAAACGCCAACGAGTTCCAGATCCCCGGCAATACTATTTGAGCTGGCTCCATTATGGTCGATACGCAGTGAATCCAGCACATTTTGTTTAATGGCACTTTCTTGCATCGCGGCGGCCTTGACCGTATTAGAGTAACCAAATGAATGCGTAAAGGACCAATCTGTATAGTCTGTGCCTTGCTCATTAATGGTTGCCCGAATAATCCAAATGTCCCAAACACTTTCATCGATTTGCAATGTTTGTGTTACTGTGTTCATTACAGTATTAATGAGACCTTCGTCTTCACCACCTTGCGCACCAAACCTGGCTGCTGCACGGGAGGCATCAGTTACCCGGTTTTGTGTAACCACTAACTGGCTGACTTCTACTAACCCAGCTACGAGAATTAAGAGTATTGGAAAAAACAAAGCAGCTTCAACAAGTGCTTGGCCTCGTGATCGAGTCTGAAATAGACGGATGCGTTTCATAAACGACTCCCCTTCGCGCAACGATGTAAATGTGTCATGATTTGCGCAAATAATTCAATTATTGATTGATGTTGCAGCTCCCACAGCCTTTTTTACTGCATAAAGGAGTGAATAATGTAACTTTAACTGAATATTGGAGTGGGGTAAATCTCTCTTAAGTACCGGTGCTGTTGGTCCTAGATTGGTCCAATCTCCAAGATTGGACCAATCTTATAAGCAATCCATTATTGCCAACTATCTTCAGGATGATTATCATTCCCCTATTATGATTATTTTGCAGGCAAAAGAGTTAGGACAATCG
>QQUD01000626.1 GCA_008501785.1 Chloroflexota bacterium | reverse complement strand
CAAACGTCCTGTCAACATCTCAAACAGCACAATCCCAATCGCATACACGTCTGATGGGGGTGTGGCAGCTTCTCCAGACGCTTGTTCTGGTGAAAAATACTGGGGTGTACCCCACACCTGGCTCACAATTTGCTGTTGCGTGGCATTGCTTACCGCTCGTGCAATGCCAAAGTCAGCGACTTTTACCCGACTGTCGGATGTGACCAGCATGTTTTGTGGCTTCACGTCACAATGAACCAGATTGGCACGATGTGCATAGCCAATGCCATGACACACTTGAATGATCAGGTCAAGAGCGCGGCTGACGGGCATAAAACGGCCGTCTTTGTTCTCATCCTTAATAATTTGTTTCAGCGTCTTGCCATCCACAAATTCCATGACGATGTAATGTTTGTACTCATCTTGCCCAATATCATGTACCGTAACGATGTGGGGATGGGTGAGGTTGGCGGCGGCGTGGGCTTCTTGCTGGAAGCGTTTCAGAAAGCCTTCGTCGCTGGTCAGGCTTTCGTGCAGCATTTTGATGGCGACAATGCGCCCTAGCGCCCGGTCCCGTGCTTTGTAGACGATGGACATGCCACCACTGCCAATGCGGTTGATGAGTTCATAACGGCCGTTTAAAACAATCAAATCTTGATCCATCCCCTGATTTTAGAAGCGAAAACCATCGATGGCAAGTGATTTTACAAATTCCCCTTGCCGATTGAGGTTGGTTTTGATAACATTCAGGGCGCACAGAAATGTGCAGATTAACATGGCGGGTATAGTGTAGTGGTTAACACGTCTGGTTGTGGCCCAGAAGATCGTGGGTTCAAATCCCATTACTCGCCCCAGAAGAAAGAATAATTGAGCGATGAACCAACTTTCATCGCTCAATCTGTTTAATTCTTTATGCGCCTGTAGCTCAATGGATAGAGCACCAGACTTCGAATCTGTAGGTTGGGGGTTCGACTCCCTCCAGGCGTACTACAACAAGTTCCAAAACTTAAATTTGTCCGTTGACACACATGCTTCTGCATGTTACGATTTTTCACACGATGTCTAACCAAATGTTTGTCTTAACTCAACCCATAACCAATTGTGTTCATGTTGCTGACATGCAGCAATATTGGGCGCCATTGTCGGTTGGGAAGTGTAGATCGAAACATTTTTGACATTGTTTAGATAATCAAAACATAACCTGACCGACAAGGCGCGATGCACAACATCGCGTCTTTTTTGTTTCAGTAGCATTTCAGCACTTCAGCCAATCAGCGTTTCAACATTCTGGCTGACTAGCTGACACGCTGAAATGCTGATTAGCTAACAGGAGGAACGCTATGAAAACATCTGAACCCATCATCACTGTGCGCGGTCTGGCGAAACAGTTTCGGGTGAAGCAGAAGGCGGCTGGGCTGCGGGGGAGCTGGCAGGCGTTGTGGCGGCCAGATGTGAAGGAGATAACGGCCGTTTCCGACATCACCTTCTCTCTCCAAAAAGGCGAAATGCTGGCCTTCATTGGCCCCAACGGCGCTGGAAAATCCACTACGATTAAAATGCTCACCGGCATTTTACATCCATCACAGGGAGAAGCATCGGTGATTGGGTACACGCCGTGGCAGGATCGGCGCAGCCTTGGCTATCACATCGGCACCGTCTTTGGGCAGAAGCCGCAGTTATGGTACCACCTGCCTGCGGAAGATACCTTTCGCCTCTTTGCCCGCATTTATGAACTGGACATGGATGCATACCAGCGGCGGCTTGATTATCTGGTTGAAGCATTTCAAATTGCCGACCTGCTCAACATTCCGGTGCGCAAGCTCAGTCTAGGGCAGCGCATGAAGTGTGAGATTGCTGCTTCTTTGCTGCACAATCCACCCGTCATTTTTCTGGATGAGCCAACAATTGGGCTGGATGTGGTCGCAAAACAGCAAATCCGGGATGCGATTCGCAACTTCAACGAAACAGAAGACACAACCATTTTTTTAACCAGCCATGATGCAGGCGACATCGAGAGTTTGTGTAAACGGGTGATTATCATCAATCACGGCCGTATCATCTACGATGATCGCACCTCTGTGCTCAAACGCCAATATTTGCGGCGCAAACGAATCGATGTGCGCTTTGGTGAATCACTTTCCGAACCGTTCACGCTGCCGCAAGTGACCACGCTCAAGCAAGGCACCTATGGCGTCAAGTTAGAATTCGACAGCCGCCGCGTACCAGTTGAACAAGTCGTCCAGCAAATTATCACGACCAAACCTTGCAACGACATCACCATCAGCGATCCGCCGATGGAGGAGATTATTCGGGAGATTTATTCGGTATCGTAGAGGTGATAAGTGGATAGTGAAGAGTAGAAAGAATGCAGTCCACTCACCACTCACCACTTTTTATGGGTGTCAAAAATATGTTTACGCAAATAAGGTTAAATACACTTAAATACGGCTCGATCACGCTCACCAATTTGCAAAACCAGTTGGCGTATGTTTGGGATGCGGCGGGGCGAACGATTTTTATTGTGATGATCATGTTTATTTTTGTGAAGTTGTGGACGGCCGTTTTTGAAAATCAAGGCACTGCCGAAATTGCCGGACTAACGCTGGCAAACACCATCTGGTACTTTTTGATAGCCGAGGTGATGGAATTGGGCAAAGTGCGCCACGATATGCGGATTAGCGAGGAAGTGAAGGATGGATCGATAGCTTATACGATGATACGGCCGTATAACTATCTCGCCTACCACTACTTTAATGGATTGGGTGAATCAGTCTTGCGCATGGTGCTCATCTTTGTTTCTGGCGCACCCGTTGCCCTCTATTATGCCGGTCTGCCAACACTAAATTGGCAGCACATCCTTGCTTTTATGCTTGTGGCATTTGGCGCAATGTTGCTCGATTTTTTTGCATTGAGCATGATTGGCCTGCTGGCCTTTGTCACCGAAGATACCTCTTCATTTCGACTCATCTACCAAAAGTTTACTTTTATTTTGGGTGGATT
>QQUD01001065.1 GCA_008501785.1 Chloroflexota bacterium | reverse complement strand
TCGAAGTTGTAGCCGACTGTCGATTTGGTTGTCATCCCAGCCGCATGAACGAGTGGTGCGATGATTGTCGCATTCGTCATACAGATGATCTATTGGAAATCAGTACACGGCGCACACCATTTGTGGATTTGCCCGTCAGTGCCACCGAAGATCGCGTCGTCGGCACGCTCGACATCGAAAAGGCAATCCAACGCGGTGAAAAGCAGTTTGACCCTGGCGTGTTGGCTTCCGCCAATCGCGGTTTGCTTTACGTAGATGAAGTAAATCTGCTCGATGATCACGTCGTAGACTTGCTGTTAGACTCGGCAGCCATGGGCGTTAATGTGGTTGAACGGGAAGGCATCAGTTTTACACATCCTGCCAAGTTCATCCTCGTAGGCACCATGAACCCGGAAGAAGGGGATTTGCGACCTCAGCTGCTAGACCGGTTTGCGTTCTCGGTACAAATTAGCGGGTTGGCCGATGCTAATCAGCGTGTGCAAATTATGGAGCGCCGAATTAGTTTTGAAGTTGACCCAGATGGTTTCCGCCAGGAATGGGCAAATTATGAGAAAGATTTATCAGAGCGTATTTTCAGAGCGCGACGTGGTGTGCATCTTGTGACCTATACCCGGCGCGATTTGATGTCGATTGCCGGACTCACCAGCTCATTGCGGGTCGATGGGCATCGTGCGGATTTGGTGATTTTACGCGGCGCACAAGCCCATGCAGCCTTCCAGGGACACGACCGCATCACCGATCAGGACATTATCCTGGCAGCTGAATTGGCATTGCCACACCGGATTAAAGGACGGGCGTTCCAAGACAGCGCTCTCTCTGCTCATGATCTCGAAGAGCGGTTGGAAGAAGTGCAAAGCGAAATGGGCACCGGTGAATCAACCGAACAAATTGAAGACGACAGCGTAGAAAGCGATTCTGTAAAAAAAAAAGCATTAGACGCGGAAGATAGCGAAGATGGGGCCGAGGTCGATCAGCAAGCTGAAGCCGGCCCCCAATCTATTCCCCAAACCCCACAACAGAATGAGAACTGGTGGGACGGGGGACAAGCGATTAAACCCAAGCAAGAGTTTACAGCACGCCGACTGGACACACAGCTCGACAAGCTGACTCGCAAACAGGCCGGACGCCGATCCCAAACCAAAACAGACCGCAAACGCGGCCGTTACATTCAATCGCGCAAACCCAAAGGCAAAGTGACTGACCTTGCCTTTGATGCCACCTTCCGCGCCGCAGCCCCCTACCAAAAAGAACGCGAATCCGATATGGCGCTATCTTTGAAAAAGGAAGACCTACGCGAAAAAGTGCGGGTGCGTCGTTCTGCCAACCTGATTTTGTTTGTGGTGGACGCAAGCTGGAGTATGGCCGTTTCCGAACGGATGGAAGCAACCAAGGGAGCGATCATGTCGCTGTTGACCGATGCTTACCAACGACGGGATCGGGTGGGTCTGGTTGTCTTTCATAAAAACGATTCTAAGCTGGTGCTGCCACCCACAAACTCTGTGCAGTTGGCGAAACAAGCGCTGGTTGATATTGCGGTGGGTGGCAAGACACCGCTTTCGGCAGGGCTGATCATGTCGTATGATGTTTTTCGCAAAGAGGCAATTACGCATCCCGATGTGATGCCACTCATGATTCTGTTAACGGATGGCGCGGGAAATGTGAGCATGAGCGACCTGCCCCCACAAGAAGAAGCACATCGCATTGCCGATCTGATCAAAGAGTTGAAAGTACGTTCAGTTGTCATCAATATGGAACATGCGGCATTTGATCAGGGGTTGGCTCAAGCTTTGGCTGACCAACTCGATGCACCATGCCATACGCTAGATGACTTGCGAGCCGAAACGCTGTATCGGGCTGTATTAGATGAGTTGGATTAGTAATTGTCTAAAATTCACTTTCCTGGGAGTGGAGGCTTTAGCCGAAACGGTTCTGGCTAAAGTCTCCACTCCGGAAAATCAAATTCTGCATTAGTGGAGATATTCTTTACGCTGCGGGGCTAGGGCATCATCCAAAATAAATTGGATGTGCTGTACAAGTTGAGCCGTTACCATATCTTTGGAAATAAAAGCGTTTGCCCCTAATTCTTTAGCTTTTGCCTGATTTTCAGGTGTATCATATGCGGTCACAAAAATAACGGGGATGGAAGAAAATTCGCGCAGTCGGTGGTAAACTTCCCAACCATCCATTTCTGGCATCATCAGATCAACCAAAATCAGATCGGGCATCCCTTCCCGCACTTTATCCAATCCATCAAGCCCGCTATAGGCCACCTCTGCCTCGTAGCCAGCCATTTCTACAATGTCTTGGAGCAAGCCCGCCATTTGCGGACTATCATCAACGACGAGTATGACAGACATAGTCTCCTTCGAAAATAGCCGTCAGCTATCAGCTTTTCATTCATCGTGGTGCGCCATCGCCCATGTGAACGCCTCTATAAATAGGTCAGGCCAGAATCATAGCATGAGCATTGGCAGGCGTCAAAAGCACCAAAACGAGTAAGAATAGGACACATCGCTTCATGAAGTGCTGATTTTCATCTGTGTCATCTGTGTCCTATTCTTGATTGAACCATTCACATATCTTTTACCACACTATACGTCAAAATAGAGTTCAACCTCATATGGATGGGGCGATTGCGTACTTAAAGGTGTTCTGCTTCTCGCTTAAATTCGATCCATTGTTGGAGCGTTTCTTTACTAAAAACACCACCTGCCAACAAAAATTCATGATCAGCTTCTAGCGCACGCAGCGCTGCATCGAGGTCGGCGTGAATTGGCTTGCAGAAAGGGTTAAATGATGCCACCAGCCCCACAAGTCACAAAACTTCAAATCAATTACACGCACCTGATGATCTTCAATATATTGCTGAACCTGTGCTACCGATTGAAAATTGGTAGATTTATTATTCATATTCACAAAACCTTTTGTTTTAAATATTTCGTGACACAAATTTTCTAACACACTTGTATCGAGTAGTGGAAATA